>JAJEAZ010000046.1 GCA_022824105.1 Alphaproteobacteria bacterium | reverse complement strand
TATAAGGACTGGCGAGGTGTTGCCGCGACTGGTTACCTGCTATATTCGGTAAATGAAGACCATCCTTGGCTCCGGTTGATGACATGACCGAATCGCGACGACCGGAATTGCTGGACTTGGTAGCCGTGCTTGCGAGCCCGGGCGATTCGGAGGTTCGCGCCGGCGACGTCGGCACTGTTGTTGAGTTCCTCCCGCCCGACGCCGTGGAAGTCGAGTTCCTGAGCCGCGACGGTCGAACCCGGCATGTCGGTACATTGCCCCTGAGCGATGTATTGACCCTCAACCGAGAGCGAACCCGCGTCGCCTGATCCGTCGCGGCGGCGCTCCCGCCCTCTCAGGCCGCGAGCGCGAGCAGGCGGTCGAGGTCGAGATGCGCCTCCAGGTGGTCGGCGAGGCCGTCCAGCGCGGCGTCGATTTCCGCCTCCCAGGCCCGTTGACGTTCCGCGCCCATGCGCGCGAGGAAGCGTTCTCGGAAGGCGTCATTGGCGAACAGGCCGTGGCAATAGGTGCCGAACACGAGGCCGTCTTCCGAGACCGCGCCCTCCGGGCGTCCGTCGAGATGCAGGAACGGCCGCGCCAGCGCGGGCCCGAAGCTGCGGCCCATGTGGATTTCATAGCCGGTGAGCCCGTCGGCGGTGCGGACCGGGACGGTGCGCTTTTCACCTGTTAGCACCGTCCCGATGTCGAGCAGGCCGAGGCCCGCGCTCGATCCCGGCGGGCCCTCCACGCCGTCCGGGTCCGACACGGACCGGCCCAGCATCTGGAAGCCGCCGCAGAGCCCCAGCACGCGGCCGCCCCGACGCAGATGGGCGCGGATGTCGATATCCCAGCCCTGGTCCTTGAGGAAGGCGAGGTCGGCGCGCGTGTTCTTGCTGCCGGGCAGCACGGCAAGGTCGATATCTGCGGGCAGCGCCTCGCCGGGGCGCACGAAACGGACGCCGACCTCGCCGGCAAGCGGGTCGAGATCGTCGAAATTGGCGATGCGCGGATAGCGGAACGCGGCAATGCGCGGCGGCCCTGCCGACGAGCGGTCCGCTTCCAGAGACATGGAGTCCTCCGCCGGCAGCTTGCCCGCGTTCTCGAACCAGGGCACCACGCCGAGGCAGGGCAGCCCCGCGAGGCGCTCCAGCGCGGGAATCGCGGGATCGAAGAGGGCGGGGTCGCCCCGGAACTTGTTGACGATATAGCCTTTGAGGCGGGCTGCATCGGCGGGCGGCAGCACATGGCGCGTGCCGGCGATCGCCGCGATGACGCCGCCCCGGTCGATATCGGCGACCAGCACCACCGGCAGCCCGGCAGCCTCGGCAAAGCCCATATTGGCGATGTCGCCGGCGCGCAGATTGATCTCCGAGGCGCTGCCGGCCCCCTCGACCAGAACGAGGTCGGCCTCGGCGGCGAGCCGCCGGAAAGCACCGAGCGCACCCTCCAGCAGGCCGGCCTTCAGGCGCGCATAGTCCTTCGCGTCCGCCCGCCCGACGGCGCGTCCGGCCAGCACGATCTGCGCGCCAAGCTCCGATTCGGGCTTCAGCAGCACCGGGTTCATGTCCACATGCGGCGCGACGCCGGCGGCCCGCGCCTGGAGCGCCTGGGCGCGCCCGATCTCGCCCCCCTCCGGCGTGACCGCAGCGTTGTTCGACATGTTCTGCGGCTTGAACGGCCTGACGCCGAGGCCGCGCCGCGCCCAGGCCCGGCAGAGCCCCGCGACGATGAGCGACTTGCCGGCGTCGGAGCCGGTCCCCTGCACCATCAGCGCTTTGGCGTTCTTTTGCTGCAAGCGAACGAACTCTTCCCGAGATGCCATGCCGGGACGGGGCTACGCCGCCCGTCCGGCGGAATCGTCTGTCGGTCCGGCATATTGCCGGTTCCGTTGCCCACGGCTAGTTTGAAATGCAAATGAGCGCCATTTTGCCCATCGACATCCGCGACCTCTTGCACGGGAAACCGGTCGAGTCCGCACGGGTCGAATTCAAGGCCGGTTGGAGCGAGCAAACCGGTTTTCAGGTCCTGAAGACGGTTTGCGCTTTCGCGAACGATTTCCAGAACCTCAATGGCGGTTATGTGGTGCTCGGAGTAGCCGAAGCCGGAGGGCGGGCGGACTTGCCGCCGAAGGGTCTGGACGCTGCCGAGCTTGCCGCGGCGCAATCCTGGATACAGGGACGTTGCAGGGCTATGCGTCCTCCTTACGTCCCGGTGCTTTCCCCGGAAGTTCTGGACGGACGCGACGTGCTGGTGGTCTGGGCGCCAGCCAGCGAGGACCGGCCGCACCGCGCGCCGGACGGACCCGGCCAGCCGACGAGCTGGAGATACTGGATTCGCACCGGTTCACAGACTGTGAACGCCGAAGCGCGCGGCAGGCTCGAAGCCTTGCTCGAACTGGCTGCGAGAGTGCCGTGGGACGACCGCGTGGAGCCCCGCGCGCGCGCGGAAGACCTGCGCGAGGCGAAAGTCCGCGAACATCTGCATGATGTCGGCAGCGCGCTCCGCGACGAGCCCGAAGCCGCCACGGTGTATCGCCGTATGAGGATCACGGCGCCTGTCAATGACCACGAGGCGCCGCGCAATGTCGGGCTGCTGTTCTTTTCGGATGACCCGGAACAGTGGTTTCCCGGCGCCCGCATAGATGTGGTCCGGTTCGCGGCAGACCGGGCAGGCGAGGTGCAAAGCGAGCGGGTATTCAGGGGCGCCCCGTCAGCACAGGTGAGGGACTGCCTGCAATATCTCGAAGGGTTGTCGCAAACCCATCTCAAGAAAGAGCGGGACCGCAGCCAGGTGCGTGGTTGGGTCAGTTATCCGTTGCCTGCGCTGCGTGAGGTTCTGGTCAACGCCGTCTATCATCGCAGCTACCGCCCCGATGTAGCCGAGCCGATCAAGGTCTGCCTCTATCCGGACAGGATGGAGGTCATCAGCTATCCCGGACCGGTCGCAGGAATCGAACCCGAGCACCTTGAGGCGGATGCATCGGTTCCCCCCTCGCCTGCCCGCAATCGGCGCATCGGCGAGTTTCTGAAACAACTCGGGCTGGCCGAGACATGGCGGACCGGATTACCTCGAATCTACAGGTCGATGGCGGAAAACGGATCTCCGGCGCCACGTTTCGATTTCGACCTGGACCGCACATGGTTTCGCGCAACATTGCCAGCGCACCCGGAATATGCAGCCATATCCGCTCTTCAGGATGCCGCGTATCTGCGAACGGTCGGGAGCGTTGACGACGCTTTTCGGCGCGTCAGGGACGCTTGGCGAGCGAACGAGGCCTCAGCGCTGCTCGCTGCCGAAATGATCGGACTATATGCCGGGCGCGACGAACTCGACCGGGGCGAAGAGGTCTTCCGGCGCTTTGCCGACATCGGGGCGAAGAACGCTGTTCCCCACCTTGCGAATGTTCTGGTCGAGAACCTGCTCGAGCGCGACCGGACGGAGAGCGCGCGCCGGCTTCTCGACGAATTCGCCGGCAGCGCGTCGGCCCAGGATGCCATCGATGCGGCCATATTGGCCCGTCGCCTCAAACAACCCCGTCTCGCTCACCGGTTTTTCGAGCGGGCCGGCAATTCCGTAAGGACGGACCCACGCGCGCTCCATGAGTTTGCGCAAACCAAGATGCATCTGGCGCAGGACGCCCATAGGCAAAAGCGGCGTTCCTGGCGCGACGTCAACAGGCGCCTGTTGACCGAGGGGCGGGAGTTGCTGGAACGGGTAATCCAGATGGAAGCAGCGCCTGTCCGCCACGCTTGGGCCTGGCGTGATCTTGCCCGTACGCTTGGCTGGCTGCGGGCGCCGGACAGCGAGGTGGTCGCCGCATTCGAGAATGCGCAACGCCTGTTGCCGGAGGAGCAGCGGTTCCGGGATGAACTGGAACGCTTTTCGGAAGGGCGGAAGCGACATAGCCGTTCGGCGGCCTCGAATGGCGGCAATCGACGGCAACCCAAGTGAATTCCGCTCGTCGCAGAGGCCCCCTAGAACCGGCTCAACGCCTCGCGGAGCGCATCGGCGGCGGGGTTGG
Organism: Alphaproteobacteria bacterium; assembly: GCA_022824105.1. Taxonomy (GTDB): domain Bacteria; phylum Pseudomonadota; class Alphaproteobacteria; order Bin95; family Bin95; genus Bin95. The sequence continues at coordinate 513 of JAJEAZ010000046.1, read as the reverse complement.
CGTGGGCGCGCTCGACGACAATGGCGTGAGGCGTCGCGCCCTCCTTGTAGAAGGCCCGGTTCCAGTCCTGGCGGCGCGCGATCACCGCGCCTTCCAGCGATGCGCCGGCGAAGAGGCCCTGGCTCGTCGAGAAGGTGAGGATATCCGGCCCGATATTGCTGGTTATCGCCCCTTCTATGCCCGCGCCCTTGGGGCCGGCTGCGGCGGAGGCGTCGGCGCCGATCTTCATCTGGTCTTCGAGCACCGCCTCGACGCCGCCGTCCGTGCGTATCACCAGCATCGCCTCGGCGGTCTGGCCGCCGATCTGGAAGCCGAAACTTATCGACGCCATGGTGTAGAAGGCCGGGTAGCTCCACGATCCCTTCTCATTGCGCGCCAGCAGCACGCCGCTGCCGCCCTCGCCGCCCACCAGGAACGCGCCCTTGATGAGGGTCGGGAAGATCAGCACCGCTTTCGCCTGGCCGAGAAAATGCTGGAGGCTCGGCCCGACATCCGGGTCGCGGGCAAGGCGCT
>JAJEAZ010000051.1 GCA_022824105.1 Alphaproteobacteria bacterium | reverse complement strand
ATCGCTTGAATATCGCGGGCAGTCCCGCCGATACTCTCGGCGAGCGGTTTCTGTCCAGGGCATGTGTGGCTCCGTTCTGTCGCAAAACCGAACTGAATCACAAACCCTTGAAACCGCTCAACTCTTTTTGGGTCAGGCTCTGAAATCGTGAAACGATTCGCTGTCCGCTTCACCGACTGTGCCACAATAGTAATTCCATTATTCAATAACGGAAATGTATGCCGCAGAGATGTTTCTGATAAAGTATGCCCTATCGCCGTGTTTACATGATTTTGCCCCTGAAAATCTCTAACGTTGTCGTAAAACAATTCTCGATTTAGTTGACCCTCTTCAGTCGAAACTAACTCAATAAACTGATCACCAGCTAGTAACCCTACATATGCTTCAACAACTCCATTGATGTCTGGGAACGCGGCATTCATGTCAAATTGCACCTCTCTAATAACGCTACGCTCTAACTCTCCATACATTACTTGAAGCGCATCCGCATCGATAGGATTTATAGTAACATCAGAGAATAAATTCTTGCCTTGTAATGAGTTTTTCCCCGCTTCCATTCGACCTTCAGGGTCATTTTCTCCTATCCACTTGCCGGTAGTTGCATAATATAAAAAACATTTTGGATGCCGTTGCATAGAAATTGCATGGCTGTAAATGTGGCGCGCTAACTCGATTAGGTTGACAACATCATCATTGAACGAAATATTAACATTATTCTCAAAAGCAGCGTTAAAGAATTCTTCAACTCCGAAGATAAATGATCCAATATCAGAGGCACGAAAATCTGGTGATCGTTTTGCCTGAATAAACACGAATTCGACGTCCAAACGTCTGGATGTTTCGATTAAATATTCTACAGCCTCTGTAGTACTTACCGGGCGACCGTTTACCAATATCGCAATCGCATCTATTCCACCGTCACCACCACCGCCTATAACCATAGTTGATTCGTCAACGTCCCAAACTTCGCACTGATGACGCCGTCTAAATATGGAGGATGCTACAAATATCTCGAATTTCTTTGACTCCTCGATATCGGAAAGCCCATTGGCTTCAGCGAAACGGTCCATGAAGCCCTTTAGGATTACATTGTTCATTCTGCTTATACTCCCTGTAACGGCCATTCATCAGCAAAGAGGTTACTTGCGACGACCATCAGACACGTTAAAGCAAGCCACTCGGTTTGCAATTTTTGGGATACGGCGCTTTTTGTCGCACTGTGTTCCCGCTTAGAGGTTGACGACGAGTTCGGTGGAAGCATGGGTCACCGGCTCATTGCCGGTTTCGGTGACGATCGTCGTCGTACCGGAAGTCGCGGACAGCCCGGCATCGCTGTCGAAGATGATGATGTGGATGAAGAACACCATGCCGGGCGCCGCCAGCACGGGATTGCCGCGATAGAACATGGGACTGTCCATCCAGACCGGCGCAAAGGTCGCTCCCAGCGAATAGCCGCAGGCATTCATGCGGTGGTCGGCGAGGCCGCGCCCGTCGAGCACGCGGGCATGGGCGTCGAACACATCTCCCACCGGCCGGCCGGGCCTCAGCGCCTCCCGGCAGGCCGCCAGCGCCTCGACCGCCGCTTCGTACAGGAAGCGCTGGCGTTCGGGCGGCGGGCCGATGCGGATCGTGCGCATCAGGCAGGCATGGTAGTGGCGCCAGGTCCCCGCGAACTCCAGCATCAACTGGTCGTCCGCATCCAGATGCCGCCGCCCGGTGTAATAGCGGCACATCAACGCGCCGGGACCCGAGCCGATGATGGTCTCGTTTGCCGGCTCGTCGCCGCCGGCCCGCAAGACCGCGCCCTGCATCGCCGCAAGGATGTCGCCCTCGAACGCGCCCGGGCGGGCGAGCCGCACGGCTTCGTCATAAGCCCGGTCGGCGAGTTCGCCCGCCTTGCGCACATAGTCGAGTTCCGCCGGGCTCTTGACGACCCGCAGCCCGTCCACCAGCCCGGACGCATCGCCCAGCTCCACAAACCCTTCCAGCGCATTCCGCAGCCGGAAGCCGAGCGCCGCCGGCAGCCCGTAGGACTGCCATTCCACGCCGAGCCGGCCGCCCGCGACTCCGAATTCCGCCAGCATCGCCTTCAGGTCGCGCTCGGGTCGCGCGTCGGCCGAGTCCTCCCACACGCGGATATCGTCGAGGACCGAAGTGAACGCCGCCTGGCGCCGGTCGGGGGCGCGGGTCAGCAGCGCCATCCGCCCGTCGGCGCCCAGCCAGAGGCACTGGAAAAAGCAGAAGCCGAACGTGTCATAGCCGGTGAGGTAGAACATGCTCTCCTGCTTGAAGATCAGCAGGCCGTCGAACCCGGCTGCCGCCGCCGCCTCGGCCGCGGCGCGCTGCCGCCCGGCGAACTCTTCCTCGCTGAAATGGATGTGCATGCTGCCTCTCTCGCTTTCCTGACGGCCCTCGCGCATCATGGCACGAAGAGCCGCCCGTATGACAAGGCGGCGATGCAGGGGAGCATGGAAACGATGGCGAGCGAACGGGCCGAAACGGTTGCGACCCGGCATATGGCCGTGGCCGGACACCAGCTTGCGGCGAGCGCGGCCTTCTCCGTTCTGGAAGCGGGCGGGAACGCGATCGACGCAGGCGTGGCCGGCGGGCTGGCGCTCGGCATTCTGGAGAGCGACCTTGTCAGCGTGGCCGGCGTCGCGCCGATCATGGTCTACAGCACAGAAGCACAGAAGGTCGTCACGATCTCAGGTCTCGGCTGGTGGCCCAAGGCTGCGGATATCGAGCATTTCCGGCGCGAATATGGCGGCGCCATCCCGAACGGCGTCCTGAGGACGGTCGTACCCGCCGCTCCGGACGCCTGGATTACCGCGCTGGAGCGCTGGGGCCGGATGAGTTTCGGCGAAGTCGCGCAGGCGGCGATCCGTTACGCCCGCGACGGCTTCCCCATGTATCCGCTGATGGAGCGCATCATCTCCGAACACGAGGCCGAATTCCGCGCCGCGCCCGACACGGCGGCGGTCTTCCTGCCCGGCGGCCGCCCGCCCCGGACGGGCGAGCTGTTCTTCCAGAAGGAGGGGGCGGCCGCGCTGCAATACATGGCCGACGAGGAGGCCGCCGCCGCGCGCAGGGGCGGGCGCAAGACCGGGCTCGCGGCCGCCCGCGACGCCTTCTACCGGGGCGACATCGCCCGGCGCATCGCCGAGTGGCAGGCGGCCGAGGGCGGCTGGATGACGCTTGAGGACCTCGCCTCTTTCCGGGTCGGCATCGAGGAGCCGGTGCGGGGACGGTTCGGCAATGCGGAGGTCTATGCCTGCGGCCCCTGGTGCCAGGGACCGGCGCTGATCGAGGTGCTGAACATCCTGAAGGGCTACGACCTCGGCGCGCTCGGCCACAACGGCGCCGACGCGGTGCATGTCACGGTCGAAGCCGTGAAGCTCGCCATGGCGGACCGCGACGCCTGGCTGGGCGACCCGCGCTTCGTGGATGTCCCGATCGACACGCTCGCGTCGGAGGCCTATGCCGCCCTGCGCCGGGCGGAGATCGACATGGGCCGCGCCATGCCGGAAATGCCGCCGCCGGGCGATGCCGGCTCGCGCCGTGCGCTGCCCGCAGCGCCCGTCCCGACACGGGAGCCGGAGGTCGCGCCGCTCGACACCTCCTATATCTGCGTCGTGGACGAGGATGGCAATGTCTTCTCCGCCACGCCGTCGGACGGTTCCTATGGCGGCACGGTAGCCCCCGGCGTCGGCCTCGCCATCTCCTCGCGCGGCTGCCAGTCCTGGACCGACCCCGACCATGCCTCAGCCCTGGCCCCCGGCAAGCGCCCGCGCCTGACGCCCAACCCGGCGCTGGCCGTGCTGGATGGCGGCGCCCGCTTCGTGCCCTTCGGCACGCCCGGCGGCGATGTCCAGACCCAGGCCATGTCGCAATGCCTGATGAACCTCGCGGTCCACGGCATGTCCGCCCAGGAGGCCGTCTCCGCGCCCCGCTTCGCCAGCTACAGCTTCCCCTCCTCCTTCGAGCCCCACGCCTACTATCCGGGCCTGCTGAAGATGGAAGGGGCCATCGGGCAGGACGTTGGCGACGAACTGGAGCAGCGCGGCCACGAGATCGAGTGGTGGCCGGACCGCATCTGGCTTGCAGGCTCCGTCTGCATGATCGACGCCGACAGCGAACGCGGCGTGATGACCGGCGGCGCCGACCCCCGCCGAATGGCCTCTGCCGTCGGCGCCTGACCGACGCCACGCAATACCGGCACTCATTCCCCAACCGGCGAGCGACATCATGGCCTTATCGACCCGGGAAGGCGCGAACGCGCCGCGCATCAACCTCTACAGCGACACGCAGACCCTGCCGACGCCCGCAATGCGCCGGGCGATGGCCGAGGCGCCGGTCGGCGACGAACAGTCCTTCGCCGACCCCAGCGTCAATGCGCTCTGCGAACGGGTGGCGGTATTGCTCGGCCACGAAGCCGCCGTGTTCCTTCCTTCCGGAACGATGTGCAACGAGATTTCCATCCGGGTCCATTGCCGGCCCGGCGACGAGGTGATCGCCGAGGCCTCCTGCCACATACTGAACTTCGAGGGCGGCGGGCCGGCCGCGCTTTCCGGCGTGCAGATCGCGCCCATTCCGGGCGAGCGCGGCATCTACACGGCCGAGCAGGCCGAAGCCGCCATCCGCCCCGAACACCGCTATGCGCCCCGCTCCGCGCTGCTGGAGGTCGAGAACACCGCCAATATGGGCGGCGGCACGGTCTGGCCGCTGGAAGCCGTGCAGGCGGTCACGGACGTCGCCCGAAAGCATGGCCTCGCGACCCATCTGGACGGGGCGCGGCTGCCGAATGCGGTTGTAGCCTCCGGCACGGCCGCGGCCGATTACGGCGCCTGCTTCGACAGCGCCTGGATCGACCTGAGCAAGGGGCTCGGCTGCCCCGTGGGCGCGGTGCTCGCCGGCTCGTCCGCCTTCATCGACGAGGCATGGCGCTGGAAGCAGCGCATGGGCGGGGCCATGCGGCAGGCGGGCATCCTTGCCGCCGCCGGCCTCCATGCGCTCGACCGGCATTGGGACCGGCTCGCCGAAGACCACGCCAACGCCGCGCTGCTGGCCGATGCTCTGGCGCAGATCGACGGGGTCTCGGTCGAACCCTGCGAGACCAACATCCTGTTCTTCGACGTGGGCGGCACCGGACGGAGCGCTCCCGACATAGCCGAGCGCGCCGGCGCGGCGGGCCTGCGCATCGGCGCGATGGGGCCGACGCGGATGCGCGCCGTCACCCATCTGGATGTGGACCGCGCAGACTGCGAGGAAGCCGCGCGCATTCTCGCCGAGGCGGCGGCATGAGCTTCGACGCGGACGCCTTCAAGGCGTTCGAGCGCGCCGGCTGGAACCGGCAGGCGGCCGGCTACCGGACCGTCTCCTGGGACTCCACCCGCCTTGGCCTCGGCCCCGTTCTCGATGCTGCGGGGGTGGCGGCCGGCATGGACGTGCTGGATGTGGCGACGGGGCCCGGCTACGGCGCGGCGATGGCCGCCGGGCGCGGCGCCAATGCGACCGGGGTGGATTTCGCCGCGGCGATGGTGGAGGAGGCGCGGCGCAACTTCCCGGAGGCCGGGTTCCGCGAAGGCGACGCCGAGGCGCTGCCCTTCGAGGACGGCAGTTTCGATGCCGTCACCTGCTCCTTCGGCATGCTCCATTTCGCCCGGCCCGAACGTGCGGTCGCGGAGGCGTTCCGTGTGCTGCGGCCCGGCGGGCGCCATGCTTTCTCCGCCTGGTGCACGGCGGACCGGGTGGCGCATTTCGGCATGTTCCGCCGCGCGGTCGCGGCCCATGGCGACCCCCATGCAGGCGGCATTCCCGAGGGTCCCGAGATGTTCCGCTTCTCCGACCCCGAAGAGTGCGAACATGTGCTCAGGGCGGCGGGCTTCCGGGACACGAGGGTGGAGGAAATGGCGGTCCGCCGCCGCGTGACGCCCGAGGCGCTGGTCGAGGGGCTGCGCCACGCCACCGTGCGCTCCCGCGCGCTCCTGGACGCGCAGACGCCCGAGGCGCGCGCCGCTATCGAGGCCGCCATTCTGAGCGACGCCCGCGCCATGGCGGGACCGGACGGCGTTCTCGACCTCTCCCTCCCCGCCGTCCTCGCCTCGGGGGCGAAGCAGTGAGACCGGG
>JAJEAZ010000661.1 GCA_022824105.1 Alphaproteobacteria bacterium | reverse complement strand
CCGTTTCCGGTGCAACCGGGCGCGTGATCGAACCCGGTCCTGCACTCAGGTGCAACCGATCGGGGAGCCGCAATCGTGGCAGCCATCCGCCTCACCCAGCGCCGGGTCGATACCCTCCGGCCCCGCAAGACCGTCCGCAATGTCAGGGATGCCGAACTGAAGGGATACGGCGTCCGGATCATGCCCTCGGGCAGGAAGCGCTACTTCATCCACAGCCAGCACCGGGGCCACCGGGTCTGGAAGATCGTCGGCGATGCGGCGGTCATGACCGAGACCGACGCGCGCGCCCGGGCCCGGTCCATGCTGGCCGCGCTCCGCGACGACAGGGACATCGATGCGGACATGTCCGGCGACGCGCCGTTCGAGACCGTAGCCGAGGAAGTCTTCGTGCGCTACGGCAGGCGCTGGAAGCCGCGCACGCTCGCGGTCAACCGCCGCTATCTCCACTGCCAGATCCTGCCCTTCTTCGCGGGCCGGCCCATTGTGGAGATCGACCGCGAGGAGGTGCAGCGCTGGTTCCGCTCGCTGCATGCGGTGCCGGCGGCGGCGAACCGTTCGGCGCCGGTCCTGTCCATCATCATGCAGCAGGCCGAAGCATGGGGTCTTCGCCCGGAGGGCGGCAATCCCTGCAAGGGCATCAGACGCTACCGGCAGAAGCGGTCGGAGCGTTTCCTGTCCCCGGAGGAATACCGCCGCCTCGGCATGGCGCTGGACCGGCATGAGGCCAGGCAACCGTTTCGGGTTGCGGCGCTCCGCCTGCTTCTGCTGACCGGCTGCCGGAAGTCGGAGATCATCGGCCTCGAATGGCGCTTCTACCGCGACGGCAGGCTCTACCTGGCCGACAGCAAGACCGGGCCGCGCACGGTCTGGCTTTGTGCGGCGGCGCGGGAGATCCTCGACGGGCTGCCGCGTTCGTCGCGCTTCGTGTTCCCCATCGCAGGCCGGCGCGCGCCTTGGCTCTGGCTGGACCGTTTCTGGGGAGATGTACGCGCCGAGACGGGTCTTGAGGATGTTCGCCTGCATGACACGCGCCACAGCTACGCCAGCATGGCGCTATCAAGCGGCGAGACGATCCGCACGGTGGGCCGGCTGCTGGGCCATGACAATGCGGCGACCACGCTGAAATACGCGCATCTCTCGGACACAACGGTCCGGGAGACGGTCGAGGCGCTGGCGCCGCTGCTCTCGGGAGCGCAGTCATGACGGGCAAGGCGAGGAAGGTCCGCCTGACGGATGCCGTTGTCAGGAAACTGCGTCCCGGGGGCACCGAATACATCGTCAGGGACATACGCGTTGCCGGCCTGGGCGTGCGGGTCCGTCCTTCCGGGCACCGCAGTTTCGTCTGGCATGGGACCGTGAACGGCAGGATGGTACGGACGACCATCGGCGCAGCTGCGCTGATGACGGTGAAGGAAGCCCGGATCGCATGTCGGGCCTTGCTGGACGGATCGCATCCGCTTTGCTCCGAAGACCCTGCCGGCCGGACGGCCGTTCCGCTCTTCCGGGACTTCGTCACCGAGGACTGGCTGCCGGCGCAGCGCTTCAGCGCGGGCTGGCGCAAGCGCGTGGGGCGTATGCTCGACCGGCACCTTCTGCCTGCCTACGGCGCGCTTCGCCTCGACCGCATTGGCAGGCCCACGGTCGAACGCTGGTTCGACGCCGTGAGCCGCAAGACGCCGGGCGCGGCCAACATGACCCTCGCCCTGCTGCGCAAGATCATGACCGCCGCCAAGGCCGCCGGCCATGTCCGTACCGATCCGGTCGCGGGCGTCAGGCCGAACCCGCGTCGGAAGATGACCCGCTTCCTGTCCGCGGAAGAGATCGCCAGGCTTCACCGGACCCTGGACCAACTCGTGGAGAAACGGCCCTCCTGCCGGCCGCAGGCCGACATCATCCGTCTGCTTCTGCTGACCGGCTGCCGGAAGAGCGAAATCCTGACGCTGAGATGGTCGGAGGTCGATGGGGATGTGCTCAGATTGGCCGAGGCGAAGACAGGGCCGCGCACGGTCTGGCTGAGCGGGGCGGCGCAAGCCATCATCGCCCGCCAGCCGCGAAAAGGGAGCGCCTGGGTCTTTCCCTCGCCTAGAGACCCGGCAATGCCGCAGCCCCGCAATCTCGGTTTCTGGCGCCGGGCAAGGCGGGAGGCGGGGATCGAGGATGTGCGCCTGCACGATTTGCGCCACACGGTGGCGAGCCAGGCCGTGGCGCGGGGCGTTCCACTGCCGACCGTCGCCAGAATGCTCGGTCACACGCAGCCGACAATGACACTGCGCTACGCCCATGTCGGAGACCGCGAGGTCGAGGATGCCGCTGAGCGGATCGGAAAAATTATCCACGCCGCGACCACCAGTCATACGTCCCCTATTGACGGAAAACGATGAAGATTACAGACAATGGCAAGGCGGCGCTGGGTGTATTCACCATTAGCTGGTAGGCTTCATGTTTTTTTCACCAGCTTGTATACGCCCTCACTAACTGGCTCCCTATCCTCGAATTTTTCTACTCCTTGCATCACTAAGGAAATATCCTGTACAACCTCTCGAGATATCCTGTAATATTGGTGTCTGGTTGGGTCATAATATGGATAATCGACCTCGTGGCATCTAATCACAGTAAGCTTCTCTTTGAACAAATCTGCCGTTCTTGACGCCGGCCCGTGATGACCTAGACTCGGTTGATTATCTGCATGCCTCAAAGCTTTATCAGCCTTGTTCGCATAGACAATCACGTCACTTGTCAACTTGAACAGATTTGGCATCTTCCTATCGTCCAGAAAGCAATCGCTCTCTTCATCAGCGCCAGCGATGATGATTGAATTGAATATGGGTTTCATATCACTGGGAGTTCTTTGTAATTCTTTCACAGCAAACCTGAGAGCATATGCCCCCATACTGTGAGCGATCAGAAATGCAGAAGATATACACTCTTCTTCCTTTTTCATTTTTATCATCAATCTGATGAATGCTCTGAAAGTTCTTCCAGAAGTCTCCCCTGAAAGTTTTGCATCTCGAAGGTCATTATCGTAGGAGAACCAGAGTTTTCCATCAGAAGGCCATGAAAATACGAAAGGAATTAAATGGTTCTCATCTGTGCTGTAAATGTGAGAAAGAAGCGCTGCTCTTTCTATGGATTCTTCAAAATTATAATTGAATCCAGGTATAACTACCAGTGCAGAATTAGTCTGTTTTTTGCCGATAGTATTTAATTCCTCCATATATGCTGGGAATAACTTGTCACTTCCTTTGGAAGAATATTCGCGCTCTTCATATACCTCTGGAAAAACCTTTAAGCTGCCGACAATAAACATTGCCTTATGTTCAATGATATTTTCTGTGTTTTCGTTACCATTTACATCTAATACTTTTACCTTGGCTGTTCCAACTCGAAAATCTGATGGATGTATACCAAATCTATCTCTGCCATCTATGGTTGATGAATTCGAGTCAAAATCTCTACGGCTAGTAATCAAGTTTCGGTTTGTTGCGAAAAACACTTTGACTTTCGTCATGGCGAGCTCCTGCGGCTTCCTCGAGTCGTGATTCCGAACCGGAGCCACGACCTAGTACATGATGATAGTCAATCTCGCGTCAGACAAGAGAAATTTGCGCTGTGGTGTTTTTTCGGCCGAGGGAATCGTGGGCCAAGTCGAGTCTCCGAGAGACGGGCCACTATCTTCATCCAGCCGAAGACCTCCTCGATCCGTTTCCGGTGAACCTAGCTGGCTTGGTGGGCCCCGCCGCCATCTCCTAACCGATATTTGAGGGCCTGCCCGCGGTCTTGCGCGCCGCATGCGCTTCGGTGCCGAAGGCCTCGCAGGTCCTGACGAACTCCGCCGTGTCATAGGCCTTGCAGGCTCCCACGGTCATAGCCTAGTCGGGCTCCTCCCACCACGTCACCATGACGTCCCCTGCCAGACCGGCCGTCCGCAACAACATCGGCATCCCACGGAATTCCCCTATGATGCGGGCCCATGGTCGCGCGCGTCCGCAATCTGACGTCTTCGTCTTCGACGGCGGAGTATTTCCATGAGGAGGGCGGCTACTATGTGACGGCCGGGGGCGACCGGGAGGCGGCGCGGGCGAAGGCGGAGGAGCACCGCCAGGCGAGCGCGTGGTACGGACAGGCGGCGGCCGCGCTGGGGCTCGAGCCGGGCCGGAAGGTCGCGGCGGGCGCGTTCGAGAGGCTGCTCCAGGGCCATGTGCCCGGGACGGACATCTGGCTGGGGCGCAGGCGGGAAGGGAAGCACGAGCACCGTCCGGGTTTCGACATCACCTTCTCGGCGCCGAAGTCGGTATCGCTGGCGGCGCTGCTGCCGACAGAGAAGCATCCGCGCGGCGACCGGTCGGTCCTGCGCTGCCACGACGAGGCGGTGCGGGCGAGCCTCGACTGGATCGAGGAGACGATGCTGCAGACGCGGGGCTACGATCCCGCGACCGGGCGGCGACCGCGCGTGAGGGGATACGGGCTTGCGGCGGCGCTGTTCCGGCATGTCGCGAGCCGTGACCTGGACCCGCAGCTGCACACCCATGCGGTGGTGGCCAACATGACGCGGGATGGCGAGGGCCGGTGGAAGAGCATCGAGCCGACCCTGCTGCACCGGAACGCGCGGCTGATCGGGGCCTTCTACCGCAACGAGCTGTCGCGCCGCCTGATCGAGCGGGGCTATTCGGTCGTGCCTGCGATGGCGGGGCGCCTGCAGAGCTTCGAGATCGCAGGCTACGACAAGGCGTTGCGGGATGCGTTCTCGACCCGGAGAAAGCACATCCTGGCTTATATCGACGAGAAGGGCTGGGAGCGCGGGGAGGCGGAGGCGCAGATCGCGGCGCTGGCAACCCGCAAGCCCAAGGCGGAGCCGCTGCACGGCATGCTGCGCGAGATCTGGGCCGAGCGCGCGGCGGAGTTCCTGGAGGTGCCGAGCGCCCGGCGCTCACGGGGCCGGACGGTGCTGCCGCCGGTGCCGACGGCGCTGGAGATCGCCTGGCGGTCGGTGCGGCAACTGGAAGAGCGCCAGTCGGTGTTCGCGGCAGGCGAGCTGGAGACGCTGGCGCTCCAGCATTCGCCGGGGCGGCATTCGATCGAGGCGTTGCGCGAGGCGATCGGCCTGCTGGTCCGGGACGCGCACCTGGTCGAGGCGAACCTCAGGCGCGCGGACCGGGCCTATGTCACCGACCGGGCGCTGAAGGCGGAACGCGCCCTTATCGCCATGATGAGGGCGGGCACGGGCGCGGGCGAGGCGCTTTGCAGGCAGGCGGAAGTGGAGACGCATCTGGCGGGCGCCGGCTTGACCCACGACCAGGCCGACGCGGTGCGGACAATCCTGCTGGCGGAGGACCGGGTCGTGGGGGTCCAGGGCCGGGCCGGGACCGGCAAGACCGCGATGCTGGCCCATGTGCGGGCGCTGGCGGGCGGGCACCCCATGCTGGGCCTGGCGCCGTCCTCGGCAGCGGCGGCGACACTGGCGCGCGAGACGGGGATGCACACGCGCACGCTGCAATGGTTCCTCGCGCGCTGCGGGTCCGTGGATGGTTCCGGTCCCGGTATCGAGGGGCTGAAGGAGCGGTTCGGGGGCGGGGTGCTGGTGCTGGACGAGGCGTCGATGGTCTCGACCGACCAGATGCGGTTCCTGCTGCACCATGCGCGCACCCTCGACATCGCGCGTCTGGTTCTGGTGGGCGACCGGAGCCAGCTTCGCGCGGTGGAGGCAGGCCAGCCCTTCCGGCTGTTGCAGCAGGCGGGCATGACGACGGCGGTCATGAACGACATCCGCAGGCAGCGGAACCCGAACCTGCGCAAGGCGGTGAACGCGGTGCTGGCGGGCGATCCGGGCGAGGCGGTGGAGCTTCTGGGCGGCAGCGTACACGAGGTTCCTTACGAGGAACTGGCGGAGAAGGCGGCCGAGGCGTGGCTGGAGCTCGGTCCGGAGGCGCGCGAGCGGACCCTGCTGGTCGCGCCGACGCACGAGCTGCGGGCCGGGATCGATGCGGCGGTGCGCGAGGCGCTGGCGGCCGAGGGCGTTCTCAGGGGCCGGGCGCTCCGGATCGAACGCCTGGTCAACCTCGGCATGACGCGGGCGGAGAAGGCGGACGCGCGCAACTACCGCGAAGGCGACACGGTGCTGTTCAACCAGGACATGGTGAACTTCCGGGTGAAGAGGGACGACGCGCTGACGGTGACCGGCATCGAGGAGGACCGCGTCGTGCTGATGCACCCGGACGGCAGGCCGCGCCATGTCGCGCCGCAGCAGAAGTATTACCGCTACCGGCTGGAAGTCTACGAGGCGCGGGAGATCGAGATCCGGGCGGGCGACCGCATCCGCTGGACCCGCAACGACAAGGCACGGAACCTTGTGAACGGCGGGCGGGCGGAGGTGCTGGCGATCACCCGCGACCGGGTGCGGTTCGCCCTGGAAGACGGGCGCAATCTGTCGCTCCGGCACGACGATCCCCAACTCCGTCATATCGACCATGCCTGGAGCTCGACCGTGCACGGGGCGCAGGGCAGCACCGCAGACGGGGTGATCGCGGTGCTGGACTCGGGCCACGGGTCGCTGACCGACCAGTCCACCTTCTATGTGGAGATCAGCCGGGCGCGGGACAGCGCGGTGGTGCTGACCGACAACCGGGAGCAGCTGGTGGAGGTGCTGGAGGCGCATACGGGCGAACGCGCGACGGCGCTGGAGGCGGTGGGCGAGGAGATCGGCCCGGAAGCGCTGCGCCGCATTCTTCCGGAGAAGGGGCCGGTCTGGACGCCGCGCGAGGAGTGGACCCGTCTGGAGGCGAAGGCGCGGGAAGAGGGCACGGTCCCGTTCCTGGCCGAGGGCTACGGGGCGCTCGTCGAACGCACGGAGAAATTGGCGAACTGGCCGAACCTGCCGGCCGCGGTTCGCGAGGTCGTGGACGGCATTCTCGCCTACGACCGGGCCTGCCGGGAAGGCGATGCTCTGGCGCGCGAGTTCCTGGGCCTGCTGGACGCGCATGAAGAGCGGCGGCGGGCGCTGGAGGAACGGGCGGCGGCACAGGGCACGGGGATCGCCGACCTCGAAGACTGGCCCGGCTGGCGCGCGATGACTGAGCGTCTGGTGGCCAACGGACGGCTGGTGCTGGAGGAATTAGGCGCGCGGGCGGGCGAGGCCGGGGCGCGCATCGCCGGCTATCTGGACCGGTTCGATGCCCTGCTGCTTCTCGACGATACCGTCCCGCTGTTCGAGGCGCTTCATCGGGAGGTGCTTGAGCGGGCGGCGTCCGCCGGCACGATCCCGTTCTACGCCGAGGGCCATGACGAGCTTCTGGAGCTGGCCCGCGCACTCGCCCGGCAGGAGGTTGTGCCGCCGCCCGTCATGGCCGCCGTCGAACTCGTCATCGCGGAGGCGGAGGCCTGCGAGGCGCGCCGGGCGGAGGTCGCGGCGCTTGCCGACGAGGTCGGACGGCTTCGGAACGCACGCATCGAGTTGGAAGACCGCGCCGCCGGCGAGCCGCCGCCGCTGCTCGACGAGTATGCCGCCTGGCTCGGGGCATGGCAGGCGGCGGCCGGGCGCTGGCGCGTCATGGCGGACGATCCCGATGCCTGGCGGCCGCATCTCGACCGGCGCGGCGACGATGCGGCGGCACTGCCGGCCTCGCTCGACAGGCTTGCGGAGCTGGCGGACCGCGACGCGGTCTGGGCGCGGCTGCACGCCACGCGGCGGACGCTCCGGGAGCGCGCCCGGAGCGGCCTTGCGATCCCTGCCGGGGAATGGGAGGCGTTCATCGCCGGGGTCCGGGCGTTCGCGGAACAGCCCGGCCTGCCCGAGGCGGCGGCGGCGTTTGCGCAGGATGTGCTGGATGAGGACCGCCGGCGCCGCGCGGCGGTCGAGGGCTTCTTCGAGGATGCACGCGGGCACGAACGGGACTGGCGGGCGCTGGTGGAGGAGCGGCGGCGTCTCGGCCGCCGGGGACGGGACATGCCGCTCTCCGACCTGCCGGGCTATGCCGGGCTCTCGGAGCGGGCCGGCACATTGCGGCGGACCGGCAACGCCATTGCGGAGGACGCAGCCGCATACGGTCCCTGGCTCGACGAGGTCCGGGACGGCAGGAAGCGGCTCGCCTCGGAGCTGGAGCGCCTCAAGAAGCACGATCCCCTCGACCGGTTCGTCGAGGTGATGAAGCAGCTGGACAAAACGCGCAGCGACGCCGAGGCGAAGGGCATCCTTCCGTTCCACGATGACGCCCATGGCGCGGCCGTCGCCGACGCCGGGGAACTGGAGAAGAACCGCGAGCTTGAGGAAGCCGCGCGCCGCCGGCTGCGGGCCGAGCTGGACGAGCATGCCGTGCGCGCGGCGGAGTGGGCGCGGATCGAAGTGCTGACCAGGGAGATGCGGTGGCTGGCGGACCAGGACGAGCGGCTTGCGGAGCGGGCCGAGCGCCAGCGGCTTCCGGAGACGCTGCTTGCCCGCTGGCCGGCCCGGCTGGAACGGAGCGAACGCTTCGCGGAGGCGGCCGGCTCGGCGCTGGACGACAGCAGCCTCAAGGGCCACTGGGACAGCCGCCCGGAGGCGCGGGAGCGGATCGACGGGGGCTTCCGGGCGGCGGAGCGCCGGCATCGCCTTCCGGAGATCGAGGAAGGGCGCATCGCCGGCATGGTGCGCGCCGAGACCGCGCGGCTTCGAGATTCGAGGATCGAGCACAGCTTCGTCCGCCGCTGGCATGGGGGCGAGGCGCTGGTGGCGGGCGACCGGCTCCGGCTCCGCCGCTGGCGGGGCGGGGAGCACAGCGAGGC
>JAJEAZ010000022.1 GCA_022824105.1 Alphaproteobacteria bacterium | reverse complement strand
CGACGACCGGGCCGACGGCGCCGAACATGACTGGCTCTACCAGCGCCGCAACGGCTATGCCGACATCTACGACCCCTGGTCCCCGGAGGCGGTCGAGGAGCGCAGGCAGGACCGCCTCGAACGGGAAGAAGACCCCCTCCGGCTCCGCGGCCCGGACGGGGACGAGGACGACTGGGACGATGGTGATGAACACCGGGACGACGACCCGTACCGGCAGGACGGGGACTGGTTGGACAGCGCGGAATTCGCGCCCGCCCATGACATCGCATGACATTTCATGACGTTTCGCAGAGGGTCGCCGACCGGCGAGGCCGCGCCCGGTGGAAGAGCGTGGAGCGGCAACCGGGTGCAACCACCGCCTCGGCCTTGCCTGCCCCCGCGCAGGCGGGAGATCCGGGGCCCAGCCTCGGTTCTCGCGGCAGCTTCAGCGGTCGAGCCTGCTCTCCACCGGCGGCGGCGGCGGCGCGAGTCTGGGATGGACCCCGGCTCGGGGGCCGGGGTGACGAAAGGGGGCGTGTGTTGCGAAGTCACCGGACCGGGATGTGTGCATGCGGTAGGGCTCGGGGGCCGGGGTGACGAAAAGGGACGCGCGGTGATGAAAAGGGGGACCGGGGACGCTCAGGGGCGGGGGCTGGGGCGGCGGTTGGGTGGCATGCGTTGCGACGCCCGCCATCCCGGCCACGCCTTCCGTCATGCCCGGATCGAGGCCGTTGGCGTGAATCCGGCAGGCCCGGCAGGAAGGGACCGCGCCCCGATCCGGGCTCCCGGACCCTTCGATCTTGATGGATTTACAGGGTTCCGGGCTCGTGTTCCACCACGGCAAAACGCCCGATTCAGTTGGTAAATCAGCCTTTTTAATAGGACAATGGCGCGACAAAAAGAGGGGCGGGAGAAGTTTCCATGAAGACCATTCTGGCGTCGCTCGCCGTTCTCGCCGCGCTGGCGGTCCAGCTCGCCCATGCCGGCCCGCTGGCGCCGCCGCCGCGGGTCGTCGCCACATTTGACCGCAACTTCATCGAGCGCTCGGGCGCCCAGACGATGCAGGAGCTGCTGGACACCGGCATCACCCGCTATTTCCTGACCGGCGGGCAGGACCTGCTGGTGCTGATCGACGGCAGGCCCTATTCCTCGACCGGCGGCAATCTGGAAAGCCTGCCGCTTTCGGCCGTGGAGCGCATCGAGGTCTTCGGCGGCGACAGCCTCGGCGCCATCGGCGGCACGGCGCGCGGCGCGCTCAACATCGTGCTGCGGAGCGACCTTGACGGCTTCGAGGCGCGCACCGTCACCCGGGCGCCGAGCCGGGACGGCGGCGACGCCTGGCAGGGCAGCACCTTCTGGGGCGGCGCGTTCGGCAAGGGCCGCATGACGCTGGGCGTCGATGTCATCGACCGCCAGGAAATCCCCGGCAGCGAGCGGGTTCACAGCCGCTCCGAATGGGTCGAGGACGGCGAGTTCAGCCGGATGAAGAATGTCAGCATCAGCGGCAACACGGCCTTCGTCGTCAAGCGGGTGCCGGATCCGGTTAACACCGACGAATTCGTGAGGGAAGAGGACTCGGACGGCGACCCTCTACCGAAAAGGTCGGTGGCGCTGGGGGACTGTAACCCGGCGCGCGGCTACGTTCCCGGCATAAACCCGTCCGGAATTACCTCGGGCGACGAGGGCTGCGGCTTCGCCTACGGCGACATCGCCTGGGATACCGCCAGCTACGAGCAGCAGAGCGCCATCCTGAATCTCGACCATCCCCTCGGCGACGATGCCGAGCTGCGTCTCGACGTGAATGTCAGGCAGAGCGATTCGGCGTTTCGCTACGCGCCTTCGGTCGATGTGTTTACCATCACCCCGACCCCGGAGTTAAGAACAGCAATCAACAGTGCATTCGGCGAAACTCCCGATGTTGCGGACGATGATGACGGGTTCTCCATCGGACACCGTTTCGTGGGCCACGGCAACCGGGACTGGGTGACGGAAAGCGAGGAATACGACATCTCACTGGGCGTTACCGGCCGCCTGGCGGAAGACTTGGGCTACGATGCGCGCGTCGGCGCCTACCGTTCCGACAGTTTCGTGACCGGCAACACCCTGGTGCATCGCGAGAGGATCCAGGCCGCGATTGCCAGCGTTGACGCGATGGGCGAGTCCGTCGATCGTTACGACATCCTGAACCCGTTTTCCGACGACAATAAGGCAGCGATCGAGAACACCAGCCTGACGGAGGAGCAGGATACCGGCGTTGAGAGGCTTTCGGCCCGGTTCGCGCTCGAGGGATCGGGCTTCGCGATCGGCGGCCGCGACGCGGCATGGACGGCGGGGCTCGAACGGGGCCGGCTCGAAGCGCATGACCTGCTGCGCTTCCGCAGCAGGGACGGCATGACCCACAAGGTCACCGACGTGCTCGGGTCCGGCGGGGTCAGCTATGCCGGCAAGCGCGAAATCACCGCGGCCTTCGCGGACATGTCGCTGCCGGTGGCCGACAGGCTGGACCTCAGGCTTGCGGGCCGGGCAACGGAACTCGACGATGTGGGCGGGCTGGGGGCCTGGCGCGCCGGAGCGGAATACCGGCCGACCGGCATCGTCACCTTGCGCGGCTCCTTCAGCACGGCGGAAGGCGCGCCTTCCATGCTTCATCTCTACGCCACCGAGGCGCAGAGCCATCCCCGTGTCGTATGCGACCCGGGCGCCGGTCCTCCGCCCCGCACATGCCCGAAGCCGAATGTCCGGCAGGTGACGGAGGAACTCTCGGGCAACCCGAAGCTCGACCCCAGCAAGGCGGAGAGGCTCTCCTTCGGCGCCGAGGCGCGCCAGGGACCGTTCTTCCTGGCCGCGGAATGGTACCGGAACTCGGGTTCCAAGGGCGTGGGGAACAACACCGCCACCCACGCCATTCTTAACCTGCCCGAATGCGAAGGCGAAGCCAGACAGAACTGCATCGAGCGCAATGGCGGCGAGATCACCATCCACCGGGGCTTCGAGAATGTCGTCGAGCACGAGGTCTCGGGCATCACAACCCGCTTCGGCGGCGGCATGAGGACGAGCTGGGGCGTTATCGGGATGCGCGGCGCCTGGCGCCATGTCCTCGACGCCGGGATACGGGTTGCGGGCGCGAAGGTTCGGTATCCGATTGCGCGCAACGCCGTCCGGGTCGGGTTCCTGGCCCGGCGCGGCAATCTGAGCGCCATCTGGACCGCCAATTACCGCGCCGGCTTCACGAACCAGACCAGCACCGGCGAGTTCGGGTCCTGGACCGGCCACGACCTGTCGGTGGACTGGGCCGACCCGCTGGGGCTCAAGAGCGCCCGGGTCTCCGCCGGCGTGTTCAACCTCACCGACGAACTGCTCACAACGGATACGTCCAACCCCTCAGCCACGGACGGACCTATCGCCGCCGGCTGGGGCCGCACCTTCTTCCTGACCCTCAACGCGCGGTTCTGATACCGACGGCCTCCATGCGGGACCCGCGTCTTTTCCCCCTCATGCCCGGAACAGGGCCGGACAGAAGGGAAGAGCTCGCCCTACAGCCGTCCGGCGGAGACGCCGCCATCGACCATGTAGACGCCGCCGGTGCAGAAGCTGGACTCGTCGCTGGCGAGGAACAGCATGAGGCGCGCCACCTCTTCCGGCTCCCCGTAGCGCCTGAGCGGCGTCGCGCCGGCGAGCGGCTGGTTCGCGCCGGAGCGCTGGACGCCGTGCATGTCCTCAAGGCTCTGGATCATGCGCGTGTCGATGGGCGAGGGATTGACCGTGTTGACGCGGATGTTCGATGCCGACCCCTCGATGGCGGCCGAGCGCATCAGCCCGATCACCGCATGCTTGGAGGCGGTGTAGGCGGACATGTCCGGGACGGCGCGGATGCCCGCGGTCGAGGAGGTAAGCACCAGCGAGCCGCCGCCGCGCCGCTCCAGATGCGGCATCAGCGCCTTGAGGCCGAGCCAGACCCCGCGCGCATTGACCGCCATGACGCGGTCGAACATCTCGACCGTATAGTCGCCGATGGGCGCCAGCGCGCCTTCGATGCCGGCGTTGAGCAGGCCGATATCGATGCCGCCGAAACGCTCCGCCGTTGCCGCCGCGACCGCCTCGTTCAACTCCGGGCCGGACACGTCGCCCGCATGCCAGGCCGCGCCGGTTTCGCCCGCCAACGCCTCCAGCCGCTCCGCGTCGATATCGACCAGCATGAGTTCCGCGCCTTCGGCCGCGAACAGCCGCGAGGCCGCCGCGCCGATGCCTCCGGTCGCCCCCGTAATCACCGCGACCTTGCCTGCAAGCCTTGCCATGCCCCGCTCTCCCCGGCGCCGTTCTATTCTTCCGCGCCCTCCGGCGACGGGACCGGATCGTGGACCGCGCCGTCATATTCGACAAGCCCGTCGGATCCCGGCAGGAAGATGACGCCCAGCTTCTTCCAGGCTGCGGCGATTTTCCGCGTCCGGAAGGTGCAGCCGAGATAGCGCCCGAGCGCAGCGAGCGCACAGAGCGCAAGCCCGCCGGCATTGGCATAGATCATCCAGGCTGCAAGCCCCTCCGGCTCGAAGAACAGCAGGAACGCCAGCGCGAGCCCGCCGACCGCCGCCAGCCAGACCGTGCAGATCGAGCCGTCGGCCTCCCGCGAGAGCCCCGCCACGACCCGCGCGTCGCGGCCGATGGCAGGCTGGAGATCGGCTGGCAACCGGGCCATGCGCGCCCTACTTGTCCTCGACGCCGAGCGCGGCGGCGCGGAAGCGGCGCTTGAGGTGCGGGCCGTCCTGCGGCGGCAGCGCGCCGGGCTGGCTTTCGGGCGCGACCTTGACGACCGCGACCAGCGGCCCCGCTTCCCGCCGGAGCGCGCCGACGGCGTCCGCCAGCTCCGCTTCCGTGCGCACGGTCCGGGCCTTGCCGACGCCGCCCGCCGCCGCCATCGCCGCCAGGTCCGCGCCGCGCGCCGTGTGCGTCACCTGCCCGCCGGTCTCGCCATAGCGCTCATTGTCGAGAATGCAGATCGCGAGGTTCTCCGGCGCCTCGGCCCCGACGGTGGCGAACGCGCCCGCGCTCATCAGCGCGTCGCCGTCGCCCGTCACCACCAGCACCCGGCGCTCCGGCTGCGCAAGCGCGATCCCGAGGCCCGCCGGCACGGCCCCGCCCATCGCGCCCCAGAGATAGAAATTGCGCGGATCGTCGCCGGCCGCAAAGCAGTCGAAGCAGGACTGGCCGAGCCCCGCGACCACCAGCATGTCGCCCCGGTCCGCCAGCAGCCGGCTCACGGCCTCCCTCCGGTTCAGCATGAGGCCGGCTCCTCGAAGACCTTGGCGCCGATCAGCCGCTGCCCCAGCAGCACGGCGGCGATGGAGTTGGTGAAATAGGCGAAGCGGAAGGCCGACTCGACGGTCTCGCGCACGTCCTCCGGCCGGTCGCAGCGGTAGCAGGTGGCCCCGCAGAGCTCCAGATGCGCCTGGGTCGTCACCCCCATCGGCTTCTGCCAGCTATTGAACTCGCCCCATTCGCCGCGCATGGTCACCAGCATCACCAGCGGGAAGGCGCAGGTCCTGGCCAGGGAGAGCATGTTGACGCAGTTGCCGACGCCCGAGGATTGCAACAGCAGCACGCCTTTCGCGCCGCCGAGCCAGGCGCCCGCGAGCAGCGCCACGCCCTCCTCCTCGGTGGTGAGCGACACCGCGCGCAGGTCGTTGTCCTCGATCGAGCGCTCGATCAGCCGGCTGTGCCCGGCATCCGGCACATAGGCGACCTGGGTCACGCCCGCCGCCTTGACCGCCTCGAAAATTCCGTCCCGCCAGTTGTCCATGTCCGTTCCTGTCCCCCCTGTCGGCGCCTCCATATACCCGAGGCGGGCGGCATGAGCACCTCCCGGGTCCGGCAGGCGGAAACCGCGCGCCCGGCGCTCCGCATCTCGTTCTTCTATACCGCCTATTTCGCGATGGTGGGCGTCTATCAGCCCTTCTTCCCGCTCTGGCTGGAATCGCGGGGCCTCGACGCGCCGCAGATCGCCTGGGTCATTGCGGCGAGCATCTGGCTGCGGGTGGCCGTCAACCCGGCCGTGATGGTCTTCGCCGACTGGCGGGGCGAACGGCGGCGCTACGCGCTCCGCTTCGCGGTCGCCTCGGTGGCGGTCGCAGCCTGCTTCCCGCTGGCGGAGGGCTTCTGGCCGGTGCTTGGTCTCGTGCTGCTGTTCGCGCTCGCCCACGGGCCGACCCTGCCGCTCTCGGACAATATCGCGCTGCTTACGGCGCGTTCCCGGCGGCTGGACTACGGCCGGCTGCGGGTCTGGGGTTCGGTCGCCTTCATCGTGGCCTCGACGGGCGGGGGCTGGGCGCTGGCCGGGCACGGCGACCAGGCCATCGTTGCGGCCATGGTCGCAGGGCTCGCCTGGGTGGCGCTGGCGACGGCGGCCCTGCCGGACGCCCGCTCGCAGGCGCAGCGCGCGGTATGGCGGGCCGCAGGAGGCCTCTTGCGGGACACGGGCTTCCTGCTCTGCGTAGCCGCCATCGCCTGCAACATGGCCAGCCATGCGGTGCTGATGGGCTTCGGCACGATCTACTGGGAGGAAGCAGGGTACGACAAGGACATCACCGGGCCGCTCTGGGCCGTCGGCGTCATCTCGGAAGTCGCGCTGTTCGCCCTCGGCAAGCGGGTCGTGGACCGCCTCGGCATCGCGGGCCTGATCGCGCTCGGCGCGGCGGCCGCCATGCTGCGCTGGGCGGGCACGGCGCTGACGACCGACCTCTGGCTGCTGGCGCCGGTCCAGATGCTGCACGGGTTCACCTTCGCCGCGACGCATCTCGGCGGCATGACCTACCTCCAGCGCCATGTCCCGCCGGAAATCTCGGCGACCGCGCAAGGCCTCTATTCCTCGTTGGCCATGGGCGGCGCCATGGGGCTCGCGCTCGTGGCTTCGGGCCCGCTCTACGAGCGCTTCGGCGGCGATGCCTTCTGGTTCATGGCGGTGCTTTCGGCGTGCAGCCTGCTGCTGGCGGCAGTGCTTGCGCGGCGAATGCGCCGGCAGCGGCGAACCGACTAACGGTGCTCCAGCACGGCACGCATGGCGGCAGCGCCGGCAGCCTCCCTGAGAGCCTTGACCGTGTCCCTGTCGCGAAGCGCGCGAGAAACCCGCGCGAGCGCCTTGAGGTGCTCGGCCCCGGCGCTTTCCGGCGCGAGCAGCAGGAAGAAGAGGTCGACCGGCTCGTCGTCCACCGCCTCGAAGGGCACGGCCTCCCGCGAGCGGATGAGGAAGCCGTGAATGCCGTCGAGGCCGGCCATCTTGGCATGGGGAATGGCGATGCCGCGCCCGACGCCGGTGCTGCCGAGCTTCTCCCGGTCCACCAGCACCGTGAACACCGCCTTCGAGCTCAAGCCCAGGCTGTCCGCGGCGAAGGCCGCCATCAGCTCCAGCGCGTGCTTCTTGCTGGACGCCTCCAGATCGGCCATCACGCCGCCGGGACCGACCAGCTCCAACACGCCCATCGCGGCGTCAGCCGCTTCGGCCGGGCTGGCCGTCGGGGTCAACCCAGCCGACATTGCCGTCGGCGCGCCGGTAGATCATGTTCAGGCCGCCATGCGCGGCATTGCGGAACATCAATGCCGGCTGGCCGCCGAAATCCATGTGCATCACGGCCTCGCCCACGCTGAGCGTGAGCACG
>JAJEAZ010000597.1 GCA_022824105.1 Alphaproteobacteria bacterium | reverse complement strand
TTCTTCAAGACGCTCTACGACACCTCCGTCAACTGGTGCTACGCCACGGAGAAGGAGGAAAGCAGCGGCAACCGGGCGATCCACTGGCCGCGCGGCAAGGTGCTCGGCGGCTCGTCCGCCATCAACGGCCATCTCATCGTGCGCGGCCAGCCCGAGGACTATGACGGCTGGGCGCAACTCGGCAATCGCGGATGGTCCTATGACGAGGTTCTGCCTTATTTCAGGAAGTTCGAGAACCGGGCGGGCGGCGACCCGGAGCTTCGCGGCCGGGGCGGCCCGATCAACGTCATCGACCCTATCGAGCAGCATCCCCTGACGCGGCTCTTTATCGACGCCTGCGTCGAGGCCGGCATTCCGCGCAACGACGACTACAATGACGGCGAGCAGGAAGGCGTGGGCTACTTCCAGCACGCCATCCGCAATGGCCGCCGGGAGAGCACGGCGCGAACCTATCTGCGCCAGACGGACGGCCGGACGAACCTGCGGGTGGAGACCCATGCGCTCGCCCAGCGCCTGGTCGTCGAGGAGGGGCGCGTGGCCGGGGTCGTGTTCCGCCAGGGCGATACCGTCCGCGAGGTCCGCGCGAACCGCGAGATCGTCCTTTCGTCCGGGTCCATCGCCTCGCCGCAATTGCTGGAACTGTCGGGCATCGGCGACGGAGAGCGACTCAAGCCGCTCGGGATCGAACCGGTCCACCACCTGCCCGGCGTCGGCGAAAACCTCCAGGACCACTATGTCGCCCGCATCTGCATGAAGGCGCGGGGCATCCGCACCTTCAACGAGCGTTCCAAGGGCCTGCCGCTGCTCTGGGAGACCGTGCGCTACGCGACGACCCGCACAGGCCTGCTGACCGCCGCGCCGGGCAATGTCAGCGCCTCGGTGAAGATCATGCCGGGCGTGGCGACGCCGGACGTGCAGTACAGCTTTGCACCGGCGAGCTACAAGGACGGCGTCATCAGCGTGCTCGACGATTATCCCGGCATGACGCTCGGCTTCTGGCAGCACCGGCCGGAGAGCATCGGCTCGATCCATATCGGCGCGAACGATCCGGACCGCCACCCGGTCATCCGCCCGAACTACCTCGCCACGCAGACCGACTGCGACACCATGACGGGCGCGCTGAAGCTCGCGCGAAAGATATTCGAGCAGCCGGCCATCGCGCCTTACATCGAGTGCGAGACCATTCCGGGCCCCGAGCGCACGAGCGATGACGAGCTGCTCCATTACTGCCGCTCCAACGGCGCCACGGTCTATCACCCGATCGGCACCTGCAAGATGGGCGACGACCCGATGGCCGTGGTCGATTCCTCGCTGCGCCTGCGCGGGCTGGAGGGGCTCCGGGTGGTGGATGCCTCGGTCATGCCGCGCATGGTCTCCGCCAACACCAATGCGGCCGTGCTGATGATCGCCGAGAAGGCCGCGGACATGATAAAGGGCGCGGCATAGGACCGGCGCCTGCCGCCAACGGGAGAAAGCTCATGGTCGAATACGCCCCCTACCCGGACGCCACCCAGCCGGCAGTCAACTCCGAGCGCTATTTCCGCACGAGCCAGCTTGCCCCGTCCCAGTCCTTCATCGAGGCCCCGGTGACGCTTTCCGAGATCACCGGGCCGCTGTTCTCACGCGAGGGCGTCCCGGCGGACGAGGCGGACCTGACGGCGGGCGGCAAGGCGCTCGGTCAGTTGATGATCCTCGCCGGACAGGTCCGCGACGAGGATGCCCGCCCGCTCCCGGGCGTCCTGGTCGAGGCATGGCAGGCCAACGCCTCCGGCAAGTACCGCCACCCGGTGGACGGGCGGGACGCGCCCCTGGACCCCAATTTCGTCGGCGCGGGGCGCGCGGTGACGGACTCCGAAGGCCGCTACCGCTTCGTCACCATCAAGCCGGGCGCCTATCCGGTCCCGAATTCCGGCAACTGGTGGCGGCCGCCGCATATCCACCTCTCGATCTACGGTTACGCCTTCATGAGCCGGATGATTACCCAGATGTACTTCCCCGGGGACCCGCTCAACGAGATCGACTCGATCTTCATGTCGGTGCCCGGCGCCGACGCCCGGAACCGGCTCGTCGCGGTCGCCGACACATCCCTCGGCCTGCACGAACATGCGCTCGGCTACGGCTTCGACATCGTGCTGCGGGGGCGGGACCAGACGCCGATGGAAGACGAAGGGCTTGAAGCATGAGCGCGGCGCCGACCGCGTCGCAAACGCTCGGGCCGTTCTTCAACTACGCCCTGCCGTCGATCGCCGACCTCACCGGCGGCGGAAAGGCGCAGGGGCGCAGCATTCTCCTGCGGGGGTGCGTCACGGATGTGAACGCCGCGCCCGTCCGCGATGCGCTGGTCGAGATCTGGCAGGCCAATGCGGCGGGCGGCTACGCCCACCCGCTCGACAGGGACGACGCGCGCCCGCGCGACCCTCATTTCAGCGGCTTCGGCCGGGTGCTGACGGATGCCGGGGGCTCGTTCTCCTTCACGACGGTGATGCCGGGTCCCGTCCCCTTCGAAGGCAATCGCTGGCAGGCGCCGCATATCTCGGTCGCTGTGTTCGCCGCCGGCCTGCTGCGGCGCATTCGGACCCGCGCCTACTTCCCCGACGAAGAGCTGAACGCCGAAGACCCCGTGCTGGCGGCCGTGCCTTCCGGGCGCCGCGCGCTGCTGGTCGCGGAGGCTCAGGAGGGCGGCTACCGCTTCGACATCCGCCTCAGAGGCGAGAACGAAACGCCGTTCTTCGGCGACTGACCCCCCGCCGCCTACAGGCGCGGCCCGAGCTTCTCCGCGAGGGCGTCGAGGAGTTTCAGGCTTTCGGCCTCGTCCACGGAGGGCAGCATGAAGACCGCGCGCGCCACGCTCGCGGCTTCCGCCCGGTCGAGCAGTGCGGCATCCGCCTCGACTCCGAAGAGAGTCACCGCAATCGAGTCCGGGTCGCGTTCCGCTTCGGCGGCCATCTGCCGGAAGCGCGGCAACAGGTCCAGCACGTCCTGGTCCCGCCCTCCGATCGGCATCCAGCCGTCGCCATAGGCTATCGCCCGGCGCGCGCCCCAGGGGAAGGCCCCGCCGACGATCACCGGCGGGTGCGGACTCTGCACCGGCTTCGGCCATTGCGCCATCGGGTCGAAAGCGACGAACTCGCCGTGATACTCGGCCTTCGCCTCCGTCCAGATCGTCTTCATGGCCGCGACCCGCTCCTCCATGAGCGCGAATCGCGTCGAGAAGTCGGTGCCGTGGTCCGCCATCTCCTCGGCATTCCAGCCGCCGCCGATGCCGAACAGGAAGCGCCCGCCGGACAGCCGGTCGAGCGTGGAGACTTCCTTGGCCGTGTAGATCGGGTCGCGCTGCACGACGAGGCATATGCCCGTTCCCAGCTTGATGCGGGAGGTGGCGGTGGCGGCGCTCGCCAGCGCCAGGAACGGGTCCATGACGTCGTAATACTGCTTCGGCAGATCGGCGCCGCCGGGCCAGGGGGACTGGCGCGACCAGGGAATGTGCGAGTGCTCGGGGAGCCAGAAGGACTCGAAGCCGCGCTCCTCGGCCGCAACGGCCAGCGCCGCCGGCGCAATGGAATAGTCGGTCGGGAAATAGGCGATGCCGTAGTCCATGGGGTGTGCGTCCTTCGTTATGGGTGCCTGCCGTAAGGCTGCAGCCTATCCGATTTCCGGCAGTTGCGAAGCCGCCGCCAGCCAGCACGGCCGGGCCGCCTTCGATCCTTCGACCCGCATTGCCACAACACCGACACGGATTTGCCCTTGAACTGCCGCGGAATCGGACCGAATCTCTCGTTATGCGGCCAATCGACGAGCCTGCGCGGGTCACCGCGCTACTCGGACCCACCAACACCGGCAAGACCTACGCCGCCGTGCAGCGCATGCTCGGGCACGAGTCCGGCATGATCGGCTTCCCGCTCCGTCTGCTGGCGCGGGAGAACTACGACCGCATCGCCGCGATCAAGGGCGCAAGCGCCGTGGCCCTGGTCACGGGCGAGGAGAAGATACTCCCGCCGCGGGCGCGCTATTTCGTCTGCACCACCGAATCCATGCCGCTGGACAGGAGCGTCGCCTTCCTTGCGGTGGACGAGGTGCAGATGGCGGCGGACCCGGAGCGCGGCCACATCGTCACCAACCGGCTTCTCCATGCGCGCGGCAGGCAGGAGACGATGTTTCTGGGCGCCGAGACGATCCGCCCGCTCCTGCGCCAGCTGGCGCCCGAGGCGGTCGTCGAAGACCGGCCCCGCTTCTCCCGGCTCGATTACTCCGGCTACCGCAAGGTCACGCGGTTGCCGCCGCGCTCGGCCGTGGTGGCGTTCTCCGCCAGCGAAGTTTACCGCCTGGCCGAACTCGTCCGCCGGCAGCGCGGCGGAACCGCTGTCGTGCTGGGCGCGCTCAGCCCGCGCGCGCGGAACGCCCAGGTTGGCATGTACCAGGCGGGCGAGGTCGATTACCTGGTCGCCACCGACGCCATTGGCATGGGGCTGAACATGGATGTGCGCCATGTGGCGTTCTCCTCGCTCGACAAATTCGACGGCAGGCGCATGCGAAAGCTCGCCGCGGCCGAGATCGGCCAGATTGCCGGGCGCGCCGGACGCCACGTCGCCGACGGCACGTTCGGCGTCACAGCCGAACAGCGGCCGATGGACGAGCGCGTCGTCGCGCGGGTCGAGGAGCACCGCTTCGAGTCTCTGCAAACGGTCTGCTGGCGAAATGCCGATCTCGACTTCTCCAGCATCGACCGGCTGCTGGCGAGCCTGGGCCGGCCGCCGCCCTTCCCTTTCTGCGTGCCGGGGCGCGACGGCGAGGACCGGCAGGCGCTGACCGTGCTGGCGCGCGACCCGGCCATCGGGTCGGCGGCGGTCGGCCCCGAGAGGGTCGCCCTGCTGTGGGAGGTCTGCCAGATACCGGACTTCCGCAAGACGCTGACCGATGCCCATGCCCATCTGTTGGGCCGCGTTTACCGTTACCTGGTCGAATGCAACGGCCGGCTGCCCCCGGACTGGGTGGCGCGGCAAGTCGGCCGGCTGGAGCGCACCGACGGCGACATCGACACGCTAATGGCGCGCATCGCGGGCGTGCGCACCTGGACCTATATCGCCTACCGCGCCGCCTGGCTCGACGATGCCGCCGGCTGGCAGGAGCGCACCCGCCGGCTGGAAGACCTGCTCTCGGACGCCTTGCACGAACGTCTGACCCAGCGCTTCGTGGACCGGCGCACGGCGGTGCTGGCCCGGCGCCTCAGGGAAGGCGGCGACCTCATGGGGGCCGTGGCGGGGAACGGTTCGGTCTTCGTCGAAGGCGAGACGGTCGGGCGTCTGGACGGCTTCCGCTACACCGCCGAGCGGGACGAACGCGGCGGCCGGCCCCTCGTGCTGGCCACGCAGCGCGTGCTGCGGCAGGAGGTAGCCCGCAGGGTCGATGCGCTCGCCGCAGACGATGATGGATGCTTCGCTCTCGACGCTGAGGGCCGGATGCTGTGGAACGACGAACCGGTGGCCCGCCTGGCGGCCGGGGCGACCGCGTTGGCGCCCGACTTCCGGCTCCTGCCTTCGGACCTCCTGGAAACGGCGCCCCGGCGCCGGGTGGAAACCCGTCTTCGGGCGTGGATCGACGGCCTGGTCGCCCGCGAGCTCGCGCCGCTCGCAGCGCTCGCCGGAGCCGAGGAACTATCCGGCCACGCTCGCGGAATCGCCTACCGGCTCGCCGAAGCGCTGGGAACGCTGAGGCGCGAGGCCGTTTCCGACCTCGCGCGCTCATTGTCGCGCGCCGAGCGGCAGGCGCTGGGGCGGCTGGGCGTGCGCATCGGCCGGGTCGCCCTGTTCGTGCCGGCGATGCAGAAGAACCGGGCCGCAGGGCTGCTGGACCTGCTTTGGCGCATCCACCGCAAGAGCGGCGGCGAGCCATTGGCGACCGCCCGGCCGGTGCTGCCGCTGGACCCGGCCGTGCCGGCGGCCCGCTACGCCGCCGCCGGTTATCTCACCGCCGGTCCGCTGGCGCTCCGTGCGTCCGTGGTCGAACGGCTGGCCGAAGCCGCCGCCGGCCTCGCCGAGCAGGGCCCCTTCGTCCCCACTCTGCAGCTCGCCCGGTTGACGGGGTGCCGCCTCGACGACCTGCCCGCCGTTCTGACGGATATCGGATACGAAGCCCGCGACAGCGCCACGGGCATGCAGATGACCCGCAGCCGCCGCAGGCCGCCGCGCCGGATACGGGCCCGGTCCGGTTCGCCGTTTGCAAAACTCGCCGAACTCAAGGTCGGGTTGTGAGCGGGCCGGCAGCGGGCCAGCGACTCGACCAGTGGCTCTGGCGGGCCCGTTTCTTCAAGACGCGCGGGCTGGCCACGAAGCTGTGCCAGGCCGGGAGAGTGCGGGTAAATCGCCGGCCGGTGCAGAAGGCCCATCACATGCTTCGCGTGGGCGACATCCTGACCTTCCCCCAGGCCGGCAGCATCCGGGTTGTGCGGGTGGAGGCGCTGGCGGAGCGGCGCGGTCCGGCGCCCGAAGCTGCCCGCCTCTATGCCAACCTCGACGGTTGACAGGCCCTGCCCGGCTGCTAAATGGCGCCATCCATGGTGTCGCTCTACGTGCGGCCCGGAGACATTGCCTATGACCTATATCGTCAACGACGCCTGCATCCGGTGCAAATACACGGACTGCGTCGAGGTATGTCCGGTCGATTGTTTCTATGAAGGCGAGAACATGCTCGTCATACATCCCGACGAATGCATCGACTGCGGCGTATGCGAGCCGGAATGCCCGGTCGAGGCGATCAAGCCGGACACCGACCCCGGCATGGAAGAGTGGGTCGAGTTCAACCGGCGCTACTCCGAGAGCTGGCCGAATATCACCTACCGCAAG
>JAJEAZ010000618.1 GCA_022824105.1 Alphaproteobacteria bacterium | reverse complement strand
GCTCGCCGTTGTCACCGGCAAGACGCACACGGTGGAGTTTGCGTTCGGCGGCGTCGGCTCCAACCCGCATTGGGGCACGCCGCGCAACCCCTGGGGCGGAAATGCGCACCGCGTGCCGGGCGGCTCCAGCGCCGGCGCCGGCGTTTCGCTGCTGGAGGGCACCGCGGTCGTTGCGCTCGGCTCCGACACGGCGGGTTCGGTGCGCGTTCCGGCGAGCTTTACCGGAACGGTCGGCCTCAAGACGAGCTACGGGCGCTGGTCGCTCCAGGGCATCGTGCCGCTCAGCCCGTCGCTCGACACGGCCGGCGTGCTGACCCGCTCGGTCGCGGATGCGGCCCTCGCCTTTGCGGCGATAGACCCGGTCTGCCGGACGCCGCCGGAGCCGGCGGACCCGGCCCGCCTCAGGCTCGGCGTGATCGAGAGCCTGTTCGAGGACTGCGGTCCGGGCGTGGCGGAGACCGTGCGCGCCGCCCTTGCCGAGCTGGAAGATCGCGGCGCGACGGTGGAATCCTTCGACCTGCCGGAAATGGCCGACGCCAGGGCGATCTTCGCGGAAGGCGGGCTAGCGGTGCCCGAATTCGTCGCTTTCATCGAAAACGAGCTGCCCGACTTCAAGGCGACGCTCGACCCGAATGTCCGCAGCCGCTTCGAGGCCTTCGGGACATTGACCTCGACGGAGTATATGGGCCGCAGGATGCGCATTGCGCGCGCGGCCGCGGCGGCGAACGCCCGGCTTGCGGACATCGACGCCATCGTCGGGCCGACGACGCCGATCACCGCGCCGCTGCTCCAGCATGCGGCCGAAGGCGAAGGCTACCGGACGCACAACATGGCTTCGCTCCGCAACACCATGCCGGGCAACCTTCTGGAGCTTTGCGGGCTCACGATTCCGGCCGGCCTCGACGACTCCGGCATGCCGGTCGGCCTGCAACTCCTTGCCCCGCGCGGCATGGACGAGCGCGTGCTCTCCGTCGGCCTCGCCGTCGAGGGCGTTATCGGCCCGGCCTCCCGCCGCCTGGGGACGCCTCCGGGCATTTGAGTCAAGCGCGTGAAAGGAAGCGCAATCCATGGCCTATGAGCCCTTCAACCTTGCCGGCAAGGCGGCGCTGATTACCGGCGGCAACAGCGGCATCGGCCTCGGCTTCGCGGAAGCCATCGCCCAGGCGGGCGGGGACGTGTGCATCTGGGGCACGAACGAGGCGAAGAACGCCGCCGCGCTCGAGGTGCTGCGGCAATACGACGTGAAATCGGTGGCGATGCGCTGCAACGTGTCCAACGAGCAGGAAGTCGCCGAACGATTCGCGCAGACGGTGGCCGAACTCGGCAAGGTCACGGCCTGTTTCGCCAATGCCGGCGTGTCGTCGGACCGGCGCGCGCTCAAGGGCGGCTTCTCGACCATGACGACGGCGGAGTGGCGGCGCGTCCTCGATGTCAATCTGGACGGCGTGTTCTTCACGCTCCGCGCGGCGGCGGGCCACATGGTCGAGCAGGGCATCGCCGGTTCGCTGGCCGCGACCTCGAGTCTCGCCGCCATCATGGGGCAGGCGCGGGGCGAGCATTACGGCGCGGGCAAGGGCGCGCTGATCGCCATGATGCGCGCGCTCGCGGTGGAATACGGGCGCAGCGGCATCCGCGCCAACAGCGTGCTGCCCGGCTGGATCGAGACCCCGATGACGGAGCCGGCCTTCAACTGGGACCGCTTCCGCGACGCCGTGCTGCCGCGCGTGCCGGTCGGCCGCTGGGGCGAGAAGGAGGATTTCGGCGGCATCGCGGTCTATCTGGTCTCCGACGCCAGCCGCTACCACTCCGGCGACACTTTCGTCATCGACGGCGCCTATTCGCTGTTCTGAGAGGGAATTGCAGAAGATGTCCGAAGGATTGGTTGAGGCAAGTATCGACAGGCGCGGCGTGGCCCGCGTCGCCATCGACAATGAGCGCCGCCTGAACTGCCTGAGCGGCGCGACGGCGCAGGCCTTCGCCGACGCGGTGAACGGGTTCTCGGGCCGCAGCGACCTCCGGGCGGTGGTGGTGACGGGCAACGGCCCGAAGGCCTTCATGGGCGGGGCGGACCTGCGCGAGCTGGGCGGCCTCGACCCCGTGTCCGGGCGCGCCTTCATCACCCGCATCCATGCCATGTCGAAGGCGCTCCGGGACTGCCCGGTGCCGGTGATCGGGCGGATCAACGGCTATTGCCTCGGCGCCGGGCTGGAGGTGGCGGCCGCCTGCGACATGCGGGTTGCCTCCGACAATGCCGTGCTGGGCATGCCGGAGGTCAGGGTCGGCCTGCCGTCCGTGGTGGAGGCGGCGCTTTTCCCGCAGCTGATCGGATGGGGCAGGGCGAAGCTGCTCTGCTACACGGGCGAGAATATCGACGCGGCCGAGGCGCTCTCCTGGGGACTGGTCGAGAAGGTGGTGCCGGCCGGGGAACTCGACGACGCGGTGGAACAGTGGGTCGGCAACATTCTGGAGGGCGGTCCGCGCGCGATCCGGCTCCAGAAGGAGCTGATCCGCGAATGGGAGGCGATGCCGGTGAGCGACGCGATCCAGGCCGGCATCCGCAGCCTCGTGCGCGCCATGGAAACCGACGAGCCGAAGCGCATGATCGCCGAGGTGCTGGAGCGGCTGGCGAAACGCAAGGGCTGAGTGGGCGTTTCTCTCAGTCGGCTTCCATCTGCTCCCGGACGATCCAGCCGCCGCCGAGCACCCGGTCGCCCTCGTAGAAGACGGCGGCCTGGCCGGCGGCGATGCCGTACTCAGGCTCGTCGAGGAGGATTTCCACGCCGTCGCCGCGCGGATGGAGGGCCGCCGGTCTGGGGGCGGCGCTCGACCGGATGCGGACTTCCGCCCTCTGGCCGTCCGCAGGCCCGTCCGCCTGGCCGAGCCAGTTGACCTCGCGGACCCGGAAGCGGCGGCGGCCGAGCGCCTCGCGCGGCCCGACCACGACCCTGTGCCGGGCCGGATCGAGCGCCAGCACATAGAGCCGCTCGCCGTCGGCCGCATTGCCGAGGTCCAGCCCGCGCCGCTGGCCGACGGTGAAATTGACGATGCCCTCATGCCGGCCGAGCACATGGCCGTCCCGGTCCACGATCTCGCCGGGCTCCAGCGCGCCGGGACGCAGTCGCGCGACGATGTCGGCATAGCGGCCGTCGGGCACGAAGCAGATGTCCTGGCTGTCCGGCTTCGCCGCCACCGGCAGGGCGAGCCGCGCCGCTTCGCGCCGCACCCGGTCCTTGGGCATGCCGCCGAGCGGGAAGCGCAGGAAATCCAGTTGCTCGCGGGTGGTCGCGAACAGGAAATAGCTCTGGTCCTTGCCGCTGTCGGCGGCCCGGTGCAGCTCCGGGCCCGGCAGGCGCTGCACATAGTGGCCGGTGGCGAGCGCGTCCGCGTCCAGCTCCCGCGCCGTTGCCAGCAGGTCGCGGAACTTCACCGTCCGGTTGCACTGCACGCAGGGCAGCGGCGTTTCGCCGGCAAGGTAGCTGTCGGCGAAACCCTCCATGACGGCGGCCCGGAAACGGCTCTCGTAGTCCAGCACGTAATGCGGGATGCCGATCCGGTCCGCGACCGCGCGGGCGTCGTGGATGTCCTGGCCGGCGCAGCAGGCGCCCTTGCGCCCGGTGGCGGCGCCGTGGTCGTAGAGCTGCAGGGTGACGCCGACGACCTCGTAGCCCGCCTCCGCAAGCAGCGCCGCGGTGACGGAACTGTCCACGCCACCGGACATGGCGACGACCACGCGGGAGGATGTCGGAAGATCGAGCATCGGCGGACCTGCGGAGAACCGGCAGGAAACTGGTTCACCGCCTTCTGCGGGTCAACCGTTCCCGCCTCAGGCGACGGCCCCGCAGGCCCGGAGGGCGGCGATGTCCTCCGGCGTCCGGCCGAGCTCGGCCAGGATTTCATCCGTGTGCTGGCCGGTTTCGGGCGCGGGGGCGGGCGCCGTCTTCTGCGAGCCATCGACCCAGACGGGCGCGGCGACCGTGTGGCTGGACAGGCCGGAGGGGTCTTCGTGGGGGACGACGATCTCCGCCGCCCGCATCTGCGGGTCGTCCGGAATGTCCTCCGTCCTGCCGACCACGCCGAACGCCAGGCCCTCCGCTTCCAGCCGTTCGCGCCATACGGGCCAGGGCTCGCGGATGAAGACCTCGTCCAGGATGGCGATCAGGTCGCGGGCATGGCGGTGGCGGGCCGGCTTCTCGGCAAAGCGCGGGTCCGCGCCGAGATCGGGGCGGTCGAGCGCGCGCAGCAGGTTCGGCCACTGCTTGTCCTCGTTCACCAGGCTCAGGATGAACCAGCGCCCGTCCGCGCAGCGATAGTGGTTGGCGACGCCGGTCGCCCAGTTTTCGCGCTTGGGCCGGGTCGGGATGTCGAGGCCGCAGAGCGCCGCCTGGGCGTAGAAGGCGTTGAACCAGACGCCGTTCGCCATGAGGTTGGTATGCGCCTTGCCGCCCTTGCCGGTGATCTGGCGCCGGTAGAGCGCCGTCATGATCGCGGCGAACAGCGCCACGCCCGTCGGATGGTCTCCCATGCCGGGGAGCGAACGCGCGGGCGAGCCTTCCGGGTCCGGTCTCACCAGGTCCATCAGGCCCGTGCGCGCCCAGAGCGCCGTCGAGTCGAAGCCGGTCCTGCGGGCTTCGGGGCCCGCTTCGCCGTAAGCCGACAGCGAGGCGTAGATCAGCCGCTCGTTGAGAGGCGCGATGTCCTCGTAACGGAGCTTCAACTGTTCGCGCACCCGCGGCGGATAGTTTGTGATGAAGACATCCGCCGTTGCGGCAAGTTCGCGCAACACAGCCCTGCCGGCCTCTTGGCGGAGGTCAAGCGCAAGCCCTCTCTTGGAGCGGTTGTCCACCATCCAGGAATAGTCCACATGGGACGAAGGGAAGCCCGGGAACGCCGACAGGCCCCGATAGGAATCGCCCGTCGGCGGCTCGATCTTGACGACGTCGGCGCCGAAGTCGGCGAGCATGGTACCCGCCACCGGCGCGGCGATGAAACTGGCCACGTCGAGGACCCTGAGGCCCGCGAGAAGGGGCTCCGCCATGGCGGCTTCCTCCGGTTGCGTTCAGTTCTTGTAGTGAGGCAGGGGCGTGTAGTGGCCGTCCTCATAGTCGCCGAACATCTCATCCACCTGCGGGTGGCGGCAGGGGCGCCCGGACCGGTCTTCAAGGAGGTTCTGCTCCGAGACATAGGCGATGTAGGTGGTCTCGGCGTTCTCCGCGAGCAGGTGGTAGAAGGGCTGGTCGCGGCGCGGGCGCACATCGGCGGGAATCGACTCCCACCATTCCTCGGTATTGGAGAAGGTCGGGTCTACATCGAAGATCACGCCCCGGAACGGGTAGCGGCGATGGCGAACCACCTGGCCGATCCCGAACTTGGCTTCCCGCATGTCCATGGGCTTCCGTCTTCATCAGGCGAACGGCCGGTCGGCGCGAACAGCGCCCGGCCTTGGGCCGCAGAGCATACCGACGCGGACGCAGCCGGCAAGCGGCCGGTCCGGTTCAACCCCGGCGGGGCCGCTCGGCGGACGGGATGAAGGCGATGGCGCAGGCCGCCGCCACGGCGCACAGGGCGACGGCGAAGAACGGCCACTCGTAGCTGCCAAGCTCGTCATAGGCGAGGCCGGCAAGCGGAGGACCGAACAGGGTGCCGATGCCGACGCTCGAATAGAGGAGGCCGATCAGGGCGCCGACGGACCGCAGCCCGAACAGGTCCGCCGTCACCGATGGCGCGAGGGCGACGAAGCCGCCATAGCAAAGCCCGAACACGCCTGCCACGGCGGCCAGATGCCAGAACGGCCCTACCAGTACCCAGGCCGCCAGCATGCCTCCCATGCCGGCATACAGCAGGGACAGGCAGAGCTTGCGTCCGATACGGTCCGCCACCGGAGCCAGGGCGAAACGCCCCACCGTGCTGCCGACCCCGACCAGCGGAATGAGCGCATTCGCCTCGACCAGGGAAAATCCGCGGTCGAGCGCGTGGGGCACCGCATGCACGAACGGAATGAAGATGCCGAAGGCCAGCACCAGGGTTGCCGCGTAGAGAATCCAGAAGGTACGACCGGTCAGCGCGTCGCGGACTGTAAAGCCCGGCAGTGCGGGACCGGACGCCGGTCCGCCGGTCGGCGCGGTTACGAAATGCGCGGCGGCGCCTCCCAGCGCCAGCACGCCGAGCGCCAATGCTAGATAGGCAAACCGCCAGTCCGCCGCTTCGATCAGGACGACGGCGATGAGGGGCGCGGCAAGCGTGCCGACACCGATGCCGGCAACCGCAAAACCGGAGGCCATGCCCCGCTTGGCGGTGAACCACCGTTGCACCGCCCCGACAGCGGGCACATAGGCCAGCCCGACTCCGAAGCCCACGCCGAGGCCGTATCCCAGGCAGACTTCCCAGAGAGTGGTCGCGTGCGCAGCGAAGAGGAGGCCCGCGCCGACGACCGCCATGCCGGCAATGCACAACTCGCGCGGCCCCATGATATCGGCAATCCGCCCCGAGACCGCGCCGAAACCGAAATAGAGGAACGCGGCCAGTGAGAAGACCAGACTGGTCTCGGCCCGCGTTGCGCCGAACTCGCGCTCGAGCGAGGGAAAGAAGGTAGAGAAGGTATAGGCAGCACCGAATCCGACGAACAGGACGACGAAAGTTGCCCCTAC
This sequence comes from Alphaproteobacteria bacterium, assembly GCA_022824105.1. GTDB lineage: Bacteria > Pseudomonadota > Alphaproteobacteria > Bin95 > Bin95 > Bin95. The sequence continues at coordinate 6,642 of JAJEAZ010000618.1, read as the reverse complement.
GACCCCCCAACCGCTCTTCACGCGGCGGTGGGCCCGATTCCGGCAACGGTCGTGCGATGCATTACCCGGCGGTATTTGCCCTTGTTCCACGGGCGGCCGCGATGCAGGCAGCAGCGGTTGTCCCACATGACCAGATCGCCCTGCCGCCATCTGTGGGTATAGGTGTAGCACTCCTGCACGATGCGCTCGGTCAGGCTGCGCAGGAAAGCGCGGCTCTCCTCGACATCGCGCCCCCGGATATGGCTTGCGTGGGCGCCCGCATAGATGTTGCGGCGGCCGTTCGCCGGATTGCGGCGAATCACGGCCTGCGGCACTGGCGGCGTTTCCCGGCGCTGCGCTTCGTCCACGAGGTCGCTCCGGATCAGCCCGCGCGAATAGGCGAAGTCGTGGATGGCGACCAGATCCTCCAGCTCCTCCTTGAGGGCATCCTCGAGGTCGTCCCATGCAGCGCGGCCTGTGGCGAATTCGGTTTCGCCCTCCTCGGGGGGCACCTCGCGCCCCGAAAGCAGCGAGGCCGTAGCCGGCACGCGCTTGAAGGAGCTGTCCGTGTGCCACATCTCGTTGCCCGAGTTGTAGACGTTGCGCCAGTCTTCCACTGGAAGTATCTTGTCCGTTTCCGGATCGACATTGGAGATCACCGCGATCTCGGACCCGGCGCCGACATTGGATCGCACCGTCCCTTCCAAGGGCCCGAAACGCTTGGAGAATGCGATCTGCTGAGCGTTGTCGATGCGTTGCCCCCGGAACACGAGCACCGAATAATCGTTGAAAAGGCGCGCGATTTCGGCAAAGTCGGCGTTGCTCACTCCCTCGGCGATATCGACGCCCGAGACTTCCGCGCCGAACGCCGGGGTCAGCTGCCTGAAGGTGACGGCCATGGCGTTTCCTCCCGGCGACGATTGAACCAGTCTGGAAGGCGCTTGAAAAGAAGCATGGACCCGGAACGCCTGTCAGCCTTGGAAGCACTTGAGCGCAAAGTGCTCTGGCTGTCTTCCTGGATGATCCATAACGCCAACCATCTGCGGGAAAGCCGCGACGGATTGAAAGTCGGAGGGCACCAGGCGTCCAGCGCTTCGGCGGCGACGATCCTCACCGCGCTCTATTTCAACACGCTGAAGCTTGGCGACCGGGTGGCGGTCAAGCCCCATGCAAGCCCGGCCTATCACGCCATTCAGTATCTGCTCGGTCGGCAGTCGCGCGAAAAGCTGGAGCGCTTTCGCGCATTCGGGGGCGCACAAAGCTATCCCTCGCGCACCAAGGACAGCGACGATGTCGACTTCTCCACCGGCTCCGTCGGTCTCGGCGTCGGCATCACCACCTTCGCTTCCATCATGCAGGACTATGTGCGGCTGAAAGGGCTGGGAAACGGCAGTCCGCCCGCGCGGATGGTGGCCGTGATGGGCGATGCGGAGATCGACGAGGGCAATGTCTTCGAGGCGATGCTCGAGGGCTGGAAGCACGATGTCCGCAATCTGTGGTGGATCATCGACTATAATCGCCAGAGCCTCGACTCCGTCGTTACGGACCGCCTGTTCCGGCGGCTCGACGGCCTTTTCCAGGCCATGGGCTGGCAGGTTCATATACTGAAATACGGCAAGCGCCTGCAGGCCGCCTTCAGGAAGCGGGACGGCAAGGCCCTGGAACGCTGGATCGACGACTGTCCGAACTCCCGCTACTCGGCCCTCGTTTACAAAGGCGGGGCGGCGTGGAGAGAGGCGCTGCAGGAGGATCTCGGCCATTTGACCGGTATCCGTACGCTCCTGAAGCGGCACGACGACGAGCAGCTGCACAGTCTCATGACCAACCTCGCCGGCCAGGATATGGCCGCTCTGCTCGAAGGGTTCGGTGCGGTCGAGGACGATCGACCGACCTGCTTCATCGCGTACACGATCAAGGGTTATGGACTGCCTTTCGCGGGCCACAAGGACAATCATGCTGGCCTCATGAACCCCGACCAGATGGAGGCTTTCCGAGCATCGGTGGGTATCCGTCCGGGCGAGGAATGGGAAGCCGGCGCCGGGTTGGATATCCCGTCGGAGAAGCTGCAGACCGCCATCGAGGGATCGCCCTTCTATTGCAGCCCGCCACGCCGCACGAAAGCGGCGCCCGTCGCTTTGCCCGACGAGTTGCCTGTGCCTGCCGGCGCGCGCATGTCCACCCAGGAGGCCTTCGGCCGGATTCTGGTCGAAATCGCCCGCGAGGGAGGACCACTGGCGGACCGTATTGTAACCGCATCGCCCGATGTCACGGTTTCCACAGGTCTGGGCGGCTGGGTGAACCGGCGCGGCATCTTTGCGCGCGAGGTCGTGGAGGACGTTTTTCGGGAAGAAAATGTCGTATCGGCGCAGCGCTGGCTCCAAGGTCCAACCGGCCAGCATGTTGAGCTGGGTATTGCGGAGAACAACCTGTTCCTTTGCCTGGCCGCTCTCGGTCTCTCGGCGGAGTTGACGGGCGAACGCCTTTTCCCGGTGGGAACGCTTTACGACCCGTTCATCGCCAGAGGCCTGGACGCATTGAACTACGCTGCTTACCAGGATGCGCGCTTCATGGTCGTGGCAACGCCTTCAGGCGTCACGCTTGCCCCCGAGGGCGGCGCGCACCAGTCGGGCGCTACTCCGAGTATTGGCCTGGCCCAGCCGGGACTGACCGCGTTCGAGCCGGCCTATGCGGACGAGCTTGCGGCGATCATGCATTGGAGCTTCGCCCATATGCAGGCCGAGGACGGCGGCTCGGTTTACCTGCGCCTGTCGACCCGGCCGCTGGAACAGACGGGACGGGAGTTGGATGTCTCAGCCGCGATAGCCGGAGGCTACTGGATCGAGCTGCCGGCTGACGGGTCGGAGTTGGCGATCGTCGCGATGGGCGCAGTGCTGCCGGAAGCGCTGGCAGCGCTGACGCTTATTCGCGAGGACATGCCGGAAGCGGGCCTGCTGGCGGTTACCTCGGTCGACCGTCTGCACGACGACTGGCTGGCGCACGGCGAGGGCAGCCGGGCGGCCCGGCTGCTGGCGCCGATTTCTCGGCGCGGCGGCCTGGTGACGGTTCTCGACGGCCATCCGAGCGCGCTCGGATGGCTTGGCTCGGTTGCGGGGCATCGCGTCGAAGCGCTCGGTACAACCAGTTTTGGGCAGTCCGGCGACATTCCCGATCTCTACCGGGCGCACAAGCTGGATACAGACGCTATTCTGGAAGCATCCGCGCGCTTGTCGTTGCGCTCTTGAGCCGGATGAAGTTTCGATATAAGTCTCCGCCTCTCCCGGCGGGCGTGGCGGAATTGGTAGACGCGCCGGATTTAGGATCCGGTGGCTTGCGGCCGTGGGGGTTCAAGTCCCTCCGCCCGCACCAGGGATCGTCCCGGCCGGGGGTCGCCGACCGTAACCAGTTGAAGCCTTTCATATGCAGATTACCGAGACACTCGCCGACGGGCTGAAGCACGACTTTCGCGTTGTCGTGCCTGCCGAGGACCTGCACGCCGAGGTCGACAGGAAGCTGGCGGAATACGGCGCCGGCATGCGGCTTCCAGGATTCCGGCCCGGCAAGGCGCCGATGAAGATCCTGCGCCAGCGCTTTGGCAGGGCGGTCGAAGGAGAAATCCTTGAGGCAACGATCAATCGCGGCACGCAGCAGGCGATAGAGGAACGGGGCCTGAAGCCGGCTGTCATGCCGCAGATCGATATGGTCTCCGATCTCGATAACGGTCTGCCGGCCGGGGTGGACCTCGAATACACGATCAGTGTTGAGGCGTTGCCGGAGATCGAGCCGATCGACTTCGGCACGCTCGAACTTGAGCGCCTGGAGGCCGACCCGGCAGAAGAGACGGTCGAGGAGGAGATCGGTCGCATCGCCGGTGCCACCGCCGATCTGGTGGCCGTCGAGGAGGATCGCGGGGCTGCCGAAGGCGATACCCTGATGATCGATTTCGAAGGCAAGATCGACGGTGAAGCATTCGCCGGCGGCGCCGCCGAAGACTACGAGATCGAGCTCGGCACAGGCGAGTTTATTCCCGGTTTCGAGGACCAGCTGATCGGCGTTCGCGCGGGCGAGTCCCGGGATGTCGAGGTCAGCTTCCCGGAGGATTACGGCGCAGCGCACCTGGCGGGCAAAGCCGCGGTGTTTTCCGTGGAGGTCAAGCAGGTTCAGGAACGCCGGGCGGCCGACCCGGATGACGAAATGGCAAAGCGGGTCGGGTTCGGCAATCTCGAGGCTCTGCGCCAGGGCGTCGCCGACCGGATCAAGGGGCAGTATGCGGACGTCTCCCGAATGATTGTCAAAAGGAATCTATTCGACCGTCTGGAGGAACTGCACGACTTCCCTCTGCCGGAGAGCATGGTCACGCAGGAGTTCGAGTCGATCTGGAGCGAAATCGAGCAACGGCTTGAAGGGGCGGAAGACGAAGACGATGAGATTCGGGAAGGCAAGACCGACGATGAGCTCAAGGACGAATACAGGAAGGTCGCGGAGCGGCGTATCAGGCTCGGCCTTCTGCTTGCCGAGGTAGGGCGCCAGAACAATATCGAGGTTAGCGAGGAGGACCTGCAGCGGGCTGTGTTTACCCAGGTTCAGCGGTTTCCCGGACAGGAGCATGTCGTGCTGGACTTCTACCGCAAGAACCCGTCGGCCCTGTCGCAGTTCGACGGACCGATCCTTGAGAACAAGGTGGTCGATTTCATTCTCGAACTCGCAGACATTACGACACGCAAGGTCAGCGCTGATGAGTTGATCGCAGCGTCCGAAGGCGCTGCTGAAGAGGAGTAGGCAGCCGCGATGCGCGACCGGAGCGAAGTTTACATGAACACACTCGTGCCCATGGTGGTGGAGAGCACCAACCGCGGGGAACGCGCCTATGACATCTATTCCCGCTTGCTGAAGGAGAGGATTGTCTTCCTGACGGGCCCGGTGTTCGATCAGGTCGGCGCGTTAATTGCCGCTCAGTTGCTGTTCCTGGAGGCGGAAAACCCCAGCAAGGACATTTCCTTCTATATCAACTCGCCGGGCGGCGCCGTCACCGCAGGGCTCGCGATCTACGACACGATGCAATACATCCGCTGCGATGTGTCCACGGTATGTATCGGGCAGGCGGCCTCGATGGGGTCGCTGCTGCTTGCCGCCGGCAAACCGGGTAAGCGCTACGCGCTGCCCAATGCACGGGTGATGGTGCACCAGCCTTCCGGCGGCTTCCACGGCCAGGCCAGCGACATCGAAATCCATGCGCGCGAGATTCTCGCCCTGCGAGGGCGGCTGAACGAAATTTATGTGAAGCATTGCGGCCAAACGCTGGAAAAGGTGGAGGAAGCGCTTGACCGCGACCGCTTCATGAGCCCGGACGAGGCTCGGGAATTCGGGATCGTGGACGAAGTGGTCGAGCACCGTATGCCGACGGAAGCCGAAACGGCATAAACAGGCCGCGGAAGCCCTGACGTCGCATTTTGCAATGGAAACATTGGCCCCGGAGGCAAACCCCGCTAACATGCCTGTGTGGCTTTCGGGCTGCGGCTTCGGGGAATGTTGGGATCGAAGATGAGCAAATCGAGCGGTGATTCCAAGAACACGCTCTACTGTTCGTTCTGTGGAAAAAGTCAACACGAGGTCCGGAAGCTGATAGCAGGGCCGACGGTGTTCATTTGCGATGAGTGCGTCGAACTCTGCATGGATATCATTCGCGAGGAGAATCGCAATTCCCTCGTGAAATCCAGGGACGGCGTTCCCACCCCGGCGCGGATCTGCAAGGTTCTCGATGACTATGTGATCGGCCAGGATCGCGCCAAGCGAGTGCTGTCCGTGGCCGTTCACAATCACTACAAGCGGCTCGGCAGCAATGCCAAGGCAGGCGATGTCGAGATCGCCAAGTCCAATATACTCCTGATCGGCCCCACCGGTTGCGGCAAGACATTGCTGGCCCAAACACTGGCCCGCATTCTCGATGTGCCGTTCACCATGGCGGACGCGACGACGCTCACGGAGGCCGGCTATGTCGGCGAGGACGTGGAGAACATCATTCTGCGACTGTTGCAGGCCGCCGACTACAATGTGGAACGGGCCCAGCGCGGGATCGTCTATATCGACGAGGTGGACAAGATCTCTCGCAAGTCCGACAACCCCTCGATCACGAGAGATGTATCCGGCGAAGGCGTGCAGCAGGCCTTGCTGAAGATTATGGAGGGGACGGTCGCGTCGGTCCCGCCGCAAGGCGGGCGCAAACACCCTCAACAGGAATTCCTGCAGGTCGACACCACGAACATCCTGTTCATCTGCGGCGGCGCGTTTTCGGGTCTGGAAAAGATAATCTCGCAGCGGGGCAGGGGGTCCTCGATCGGCTTCGGCGCCGATGTGAGCGCGCCTGAGGACCGTCAGACCGGGGAGGTGTTGAAGGAAATCGAACCGGAAGACCTGCTGCGGTTCGGCCTCATTCCGGAGTTTGTCGGCAGGCTACCGGTCATCGCTACGCTCGAGGACCTCGAGGAAGGCGCGCTGATCGAAATCCTCACGCGGCCCAAAAACGCTCTCGTCAAGCAGTACCAGAGGCTGTTCGACATGGAGGACGTGCGGCTGACCTTCGCCGAGGATGCGTTGAAGGGCATTGCAGCCAAGGCGATATCGCGCAAGACCGGCGCGCGCGGTCTCCGGGCGATCATGGAGAGCATT
>JAJEAZ010000706.1 GCA_022824105.1 Alphaproteobacteria bacterium | reverse complement strand
GCGGGCCGACGCCAGCCACGTGGAGGGCGCGCCGCCCCGCGCGCGGGGCCCTCCCATGGACTATGGGGACAAGCTACCGCCGAGACCCTGGTGCAATTTTACGCCGCCGCACCGGTACATTTTTGCTCCGCCGTTGACACCCCGCGTCGGCGCCGGCGCGGAAAAGCCCCAGATTCGGCGAACGGGCGAGGTGCGCCCTGCGTCCGGCTCGCGCGCGCGGGCGCACCCGGGCAATCAGGCGCGCGAACCGCGCCCCCGCCGAACGCGCGGGGGCGGGCGCGCAGGCGCCGGCGCGCATTACGCGCGAATCAGGGTCCCGCCACGCCGGGCAGCCGGGCGGCGGGGAGAACGGAGCGACGAGGGACGGAAAGGAGAGACCCATGCCGAAAACGCAAAGAGGGGGAACCCGGAGGGAATGCCAGGAGCGGCGGCCCGGACCGACGGCCTCATGCCCGGAACGGCTGCAGGCTATGCGCCGTCCGCATGCAAAACATGACACATCATGACATCGCGCGGCCCTCGCATGACAAAACATGACATCTCATGACATATCCGAAGGGGTCCTGCCGGCCGGGAGGCGGGCCTGCTCCCTACCGTCATGCCCGGACGCCCTCCATCTGCAATACCCGAACGCCCCGGGAGCCCACTGGATTCACACATCTGTCTTCGGTGATTTCGCAACGCCTGCCCCCACCGTCGCCCCGGCCCCCGAGCCGGGGCCCAGCCTTGATTCTGGCGGTAGCTTCAGTGGTTGAGCTTGTTCTTCGCCGGCTGCGGCAGCATCGCGTGTCAGGGATGGACCCCGGATCAAGTCCGGGGCGACGAAAGGGAGCGAGCGAAGGCGGGGCCCATGTCGTCGTCCCGCCCCTACCCGCAGGCGAGGTTCTCCGGCAGGGTTTCCGGCTTCACATGCGGGCCGCAGATGGTGCGGATGACGCCGTCCGGCACGAAGGCGAGGAAGGCGAAGGCGAAAGTGACGTCGTGGACCGCATCGACGAGGCCGCCATCCGCGCCGCGGCGCTGCACGGTGACATTGCCGATGTCGCGGCCCTCGCGGATCACCCCCTGGTCGAGCGCGGAGTTCTGGCCGGGCGCCCATTCCAGCACGAGGTCGCCCGCCTCGATGCGCTTCTTCTGCTTCAACAGGTCCACCGTCCAGGCCTGCTTGCCGACCATCGCGACGCGCGCCAGCGGCGGCACCGCCGCCAGCTTGTATTCGCCCCGGTAGAGGAAGGGCCAGTGCGCGCCGTCATAGCCGGCATAGGGGTTCGCGCCGTAGCTGCGCATGTTCGGGTCGTTCGGCATCAGCACCTCTCCGTCCGGCGCGGCGGCGGCGAAGCGCTCAAAGCTCTCGACGCGCGAGGGCAGCATGGCGAGCCGCTCGCCCGTCAGCTCGCCCACCATCGCCTCGCCCAGGAATTGCTGCCACCAGCTTTCCGTCTGCCGGTCCCACATCACGAGGTCGGAGAAGCGCAAGAGCCCCGTCGTGCCGAAATCGAGCACCCGGCCCGCGACCCGCCGGTCGAATACCAGCGCCGCATCGCATAGCGGGCAGTAGGTGACCGCCACGGGCCGGCCGGCGATGGTGTCGTTCACGATCTCGTGCCAGATCAGGATCGCCAGCGGATAGGCGCGGCGCTCGCCGTCCACCGTCAGCGAAATCACCGGCTCGGTCGGCGCGATCAGCTTCTCCGCCTCGGCGACGGAGGTGAACACGGGGTCGTCGATCGGCGGGATCTGGTCGCGCGCGACGCCGCCCGAGGCGATCTCCTCGAAGGGCACGGAATGGCGGCTGAAATCCGTGTTCGGCCAGGCCTTGCGCCAGTATTCGCCGGGGCCCGAGTCGGCGGCGAGCGCGGGCAGGGCGGTAAGCGCGAGCAGGACGAGGCCCGTGAGGAAACGCATGGGTCGGCTGCCTTCTTGCGGGACGGCTGCGGCGAATATGGCGTTTCCTCCCCCGCCCGCCAAGGCTAGAAGCGGGGCAGCCGCGGAAGGCGGGAGGAGCCGGCGGGCATGGCGGAGAGGGTGGAATGCGTCGTCATCGGCGCGGGCGCGGTCGGGCTCGCCTGCGCGCGCCGCCTCGCCATGGCCGGGCTGGAGGTGGTCGTGCTGGAGGCCGCCGAGGCCATCGGCACCGAGACCAGCTCGCGCAACAGCGAGGTCATCCATGCCGGCATCTATTACCCCGCCGGCAGCTTCAAGGCGCGGGCCTGCGTCGAGGGCAAGCATTTCCTCTACGGCTACTGCGCCGAACGCGGCCTGCCCCACAAGCGGATCGGCAAGCTGATCGTCGCCGGCGACGAGAGCCGCATCCCGGAACTGGAGGCGCTCAAGGCGCGCGCCACGGCCAATGGCGTGCCCGACCTGGAGCTGCTGACCGGCGCGGAGGTGCGGGCGCTGGAGCCGGCGGTGCAGGCGGAGGCGGGGCTGCTTTCGCCCTCCACCGGCATCATCGACAGCCACGCGCTGATGCTGGCCTTCCAGGGCGATGCGGAGGGGGCGGGCGCGATGATCGCCTTCCACGCCCCGGTGGTGAGCGGGCGGGCGCTCGGCGACGGCATCGAGCTGGAGGTGGGCGGGGCGGAGCCGATGACGCTCGCCGCCGGGCTCGTCGTCAACAGCGCCGGGCTCGCCGCGCCCGCGGTCGCGGGCCGGATCGAGGGGCTGGACGCGCGGCACATCCCCCGGGCCTGGTTCGCCAAGGGCAGTTATTTCGCCGTCGCCGGCCGCCAGCCCTTCCGGCGCCTCGTCTATCCGATGCCGGAGGCCTCCGTGCTGGGGGTGCACGTCACGCTGGACCTCGCCGGGCAATGCAAGTTCGGCCCCGATCTGGAGTGGCTTGAGGCGCCGGAATACGACGTGGACCCGGCCCGCGCCGAGCGCTTCTACGACGCCGTCCGGCGCTACTATCCCGCGCTCGCGGACGGCGCGCTGCAACCGGCATATTCCGGCATCCGGCCCAAGATCCACGGCCCCGGCGAGCCGCAGCCGGACTTCCTGCTCCAGGGGCCGGAGACGCACGGGGTGCCGGGCCTCGTCAACCTGTTCGGCATCGAGTCGCCGGGCCTGACCGCCTCGCCCGCCATCGCCGACGAGGTCGCCCGCCTGGCCGGAGCGCCGTGACGCCGGCCGCCGGCTCCCCGGCGCTGCGCGGCATCGGTTTCGCGGTGCTGGCAGGGGCCTGTTTCGTGTGCATGCAGGCCGCCGCCAAGGCCGGCACGGAGGCGGGCTATCCGGCGGTGCAGGTGGTCTGGGCGCGCTTCACCCTGCATCTGGCGGCGCTGGCGCTGCTGATGCCGCACCGGCTGGGCGCGCTCTTCCGCACCGAGCGCCCGGCCCTGCAGACGCTGCGCGGCGGCTTCCTCGTCGCCTCGACGGCCTGCTCCTTCGCCGCACTGGAGCTGCTGGCGCTGCCGGAGATGACCGTCATCACCTTCGTCGCGCCGCTCTTCACCATGGCGCTCGCCGTGCTCTGGCTTCGGGAGCGCGTCGGCGCGAGGCGCTGGGCGGCGGCGCTCATCGGCTTCGGAGCGGTCGCCGTGGCGGCAGGACCCGGCGGCCTCACCGCCAATGCCGGCGTCGCGCTGGCGCTCGGCATGGCGCTCTTCTACGCGCTCTACCAGGTGGCGACGCGCGCGCTCCGCCACGCCGCCCCCGCGCCGACCGCGCTCTTCTACGCCGCGCTGGCCGGCGCCGTGGCGACGTCGGCCGCCGCGCCCTTCTTCTGGCGTGAGCCGGACCTCGCCGGCTGGGGCCTGCTGGCGCTCCCCGCGCTGTTCGGCGCCGTCGGCCAATATGTCCTCATCCGCGCCTACGAGACCGCCCCGGCGGGTCTGGTCGCACCCTTCATGTATGTCGAGTTCGTCTGGTCGGTCGCGCTCGGCGTCGCGGTGTTCGGGTTCTTCCCCGATAGCTGGACCCTGGCGGCAGCGGCCATCATCATAGCCAGCGGCCTCTATATCCGGCACCGGGAGCGCAGCGCGCCATGCAGTTCGGACTGACCGAAGACCAGACCGCCCTCAAGGAGGCCGCCGGCCGCTTCGCCCGCGAAGTGCTGCTGCCCGGTTACCGCAAGCGCGAGGACGACGCCGCGATGGGCGCCGAGCTCATCCGCGAGATGGGCCGCCTCGGCCTCATCGCGCCCTCGCTGCCGGAACGCCATGGCGGCATGGGCATCGACGGCGTGACCGCCGGCCTGCTGATCGAGGAGATCGCCTATGGCGACCTCAATGTGGCCTATGTGCCGCTGCTCTCCTCGCTCAGCGCCGACATCCTCGCCCGCCACGGCGACGAGGCGCTGGCGGCGGCGCGGCTGCCGGCCATCGCCGAGGGCCGCGAGACCATCGCGCTCGGGCTGACCGAGCCGCGCGGCGGGTCCGACGCGGCCAACCTGCAGCTGCGCGCCCGGCGCGACGGCGGCGACTGGGTGATCGACGGCGAGAAGGCCTCGATCTCCATGGCGGCCCATGCCGACAGCGTGCTCGCCATGGCGCGCACCGATCCGGACCGTCCCGGCGCGCGCGGCGTGACCGCCTTCCTGATCGACCTCGATGCGCCCGGCGTCTCGCGCTCGGCCTATGACGATCTGGGCTCGCTCGCGGTCGGGCGCGGCTCGATCTGGTTCGACAGCGTGCGCGTGCCGGACCGCAACCGCGTCGGCCCCGAGGGCGCCGGCTTCACCCAGACCATGCAGGGCTTCGACTATTCGCGGACCCTGATCGGCCTGCAATGCCTCGGCCCGGCCCGCGCCTCGCTCGAAGAGACCTGGCCCTACACGCTGGAGCGCGAGGCCTTCGGGCGCCCGATCGCCGAGTTCCAGGGGGTCACCTTTCCGCTCGCCGAATACGACACCCAGGTCGAGGGCTGCCGGCTGCTCTGCTACCGCACGCTCTGGCTGCGCGACCGGGGGATGCCGCACACCAAGGAGGCGGCGATGTGCAAATGGTGGGCGCCGAAGCTCTCCGTGGACACCATCCACCAGTGCCTGCTGACCCACGGCCATCTCGGCTACAGCCGCGACCTGCCCCACCAGCAGCGCCTGCGCGACGTGATGGGCCTCGAGATCGGCGACGGCACGGCGCAGATCTCCAAGATGGTGATCGCGCGCGAGACCGTCGGGCGCGCCGCCGTGCAATACGCCCGGCGCTGACGCTCAACCCTTCCGGCCCGAGACGCGGACCAGGATGCCGGGCAGGAAGTCCTCCACGGCGATGCCGCGGAAGCCCGCCGCCTCGAAATAGCCGGCGACCTCGGCGCTCGAATGCGCGAGGCCGGTGGAGGCGTGGAGCGTCTGCGCGAGGCCCCAGAGCGCGGCGTCGGCAGGCCCCGAGCGGTCCGGCGCCAGCGCCTCGCCGATCAGGTGGAACGCGCCGCCCGGCCGCAGCGCGCCGTAGGTCTTCTTCACCACCCATGCGATCTGCCAGCGCCCGTACATGGGCAGGTTCGACGCCATGACGGCGAGGTCGCAGTCGGTCGGGAAATCGTCCTGGTTGAAATCGCAGGGCACGGCTTCGATGCGGTCCGAAAGGCCGGCCTCCTCGATATAGCCGCGGGCGACCTCGCAGACCGCCGGCAGGTCGAGCACCGCCGCGTGCAACTCCGGGTTCGCCCGGCAGGCCGCGATGCAATAGGCCCCGGAGCCGCCGCCGATATCCATCATCCGGGTCTTGCCCGAGAGGTCGGTCGTGCGGGCGAACAGCCGGCCCGCGCCCGCACCCACCGCCCGCGTCGCCTCGTGGTAGCGCCGCGCCTCCTCAACCGTGATGTCGGCGACGGAGGCGTTCTCCTCCAGCGGCGGGCCCGGCCGGCGCAAATGGTCCGCGAGCCGGCCCCACTCGTTCCAGTCGGGCCTGGTGAAGAACATCCAGGGCGCGGCATAGTTGTGCGAGTCCGCCACCAGGAAACGGTCCACGTCCGGCGCGTTGACGAGCCTGCCGCCCTCGCGCCGGATGAGGCCGAGGCCGAGGCAGGCGACGACGATCCGTTCCCCGTTGGGCGGCTCCAGGCCGAGCGCGGCGACCAGCGTCTCCTCGGTGTCGGCGCCGCGCGCGATCTCGGTGAACAGCCCCAATTCGACCGCGGCAAGCAGCGCCCCGCTCTCGCGGTAAGCGCGGGCGAGGCGCTGCAGGCGGACCGTATCGGGGCGCGCGCCCTCAGCCATAGCTGGCGGACATGCCTTCCGAGGGATCCATATGTGCGCCGTAGGGCGGGATCGGGTAGCGCAGCCCGACGCGCGAGAGCTTCTCCATGCCCTCGACGCCGCGCGCGAACTCCTCCGGCGGCATGGCGATCAGCATTTCGTCGTCGGCCACGCCGCCGTAGCGGCGCTCGGCATAGCAGGGGATCGAGATCGACGTGTCGCGAGTGAGCAGCGCCTTGCCCCAGCTGTCGGCGCAGGCGCTCTCGCCCGTGATCGACATGTCGTAGCGCCGGTAGCGCTTCCACTGCAGGCCGTTGACGAACAGGATGATCTGGCCCGGCGTGCCGTAGAACAGCACGATGTCCGGCGGGTCGAGGCGCGCAGCCCTGAGCGGCGAGACAACCGTGCCGACATATTTGCCGAAGGTCTGGCGCGGCATGTGCGCCTGGTGCTCGCGCGCGGCCTCCCGGTCCGCGAACCAGACGCCGTCCATATGCTCGCCCGAAAGCGTGCCCTCATCCGGCAGGTCGATGCCCATGACGCCGCCGCAATTGGATTGCGGGCGCACATTCTCCGCCGTGATGCCCAGCGTGAAGCCGGCGATCCGGCTTTGCGTGACAAGCTGGCAGGTGGTGTGGAAGCGCCCCGGCTTCGGCCGGCGCAGCCCCGGCACCGCCTCCATTTCCTTCAGGCTCTCATATTGCTTCATGCCGATCGGCAGGGTGCGGATCTTCAGCAGGTCCTGCAGCTTGACGGCGAGCGTGCGGAGTTCGGCGGCGCCGACGGCGGTTTCTTCGCTCATTTCGGGAGGGCTCCCCTTGCGGCGGTAGGCGGGCTCATCATAGCGTCTCGCCGGAGTTACGCGAGGAAGGAACGCTCCCATGATCTTCGACCACCGCATCTATACCTGCCGCCCCGGCACCGTGCCCAAGGCGATGGCCCTCTATGAGGAGCACGGCTACCCCGTGCAGACCCGCTATCTCGGAGAGCCGGTGCTCTACGGCATCACCGAAACGGGGCCGATCAACACCTATGTCCATGTCTGGGCCTATGAGGACGCGGCCGACCGCGCCAGCAAGCGCGCCGCCATGCAGGCCGACCCGGAATGGCAGGCCTATCTCGAACGCTCCGGCGAAGCGGGCTATCTGCTGAGCCAGGAGAACCGCATCCTGCAGGCCGCGCCCTTCTTCAAGCTGAATCGCTGAGGCCGGCGCGCCGCTCCCGCCGGCCCCGGCCGGCGGGAGGCGCATCCCGCCTCCAGGAGAAGGACCTGCGCGGGACGTCATGATATGTCATGTTTTGTCATGAGGCCCCCTTGAGCCCACCGTGCATCCGGCCCGAAACAGCGCCCCGGCTCCCGATCGGACGACGGTTGCGGAGGCCCGGCTTTCGGCGCAGCATGGCGGCGCGGCGCAACATCGTCGCATCGCGCGGACGTGGCCCGTCGGCTGCCCCGCAGACCATGAGGAACCCGGCCGCCATGCGAGACGAGACAGGACAGGAAACGAGCCGCTTCCGGCTTCGGGAATGCCTCGCCGCCGCTTTCCGGACCGTGCGGCATATCCTTCTCTTCGCCCTGCTGCCGGTCTGCCTCTCCGCGGCGCCTGCGGGCGCCGAGGGCCTGCCCGATACGCCCGAGAGCCGTGTCGCGGCGGCGAAGACCTATCTTGAACTCGTTCCGGTCGAGCGGATGGCCGAGAATGTAGCCCGCAACATCATGCTGATTATCCCGGAAGACAGGCGCGAGCTGTTCCGCAAGGGCGTATCCGAGGGACTGGCGCAAGCCGGGATCGAGGACCTCATGGTGAAGATCGTCGCCAAACACTTCAGTACGAGCGAGATCGACGCCATGACCGAGTTTTACGGCTCGCCCGAAGGGAAGGCGATAGAGAGGAAATTGCCGGGTTACACCGCGGATATCAGTCTTCATGTCATCCCGATCATTCGGCAATCCGTCACCGAAGTGATGGAGAAGCACTTCGAATAGGGGCGGCCTCCGCCGCCCTTCTGGAAAGGCCAGCAAATGAACCAATTCGGCATCGGCCAGCCGGTGCGCCGCAAGGAAGACGCACGCTTCGTCACCGGCGCCGGGCGCTTCACCGACGATATCGACATCGCCGGCCAGGCCCACGCGGTCGTGCTCCGCAGCCCCCATGCCCATGCGCGCATCCTGAAGCTCGACACCCGCATTGCCGGGGCCGCGCCCGGCGTCGTGGCCGTGCTGACCGGGCACGATGCGGCGGCCGACGGCCTGCCGTTGCTGCCCTGCCAGGTGGATGTGCCGGGCGCGGACGGGGCGCGCATGGCCGATCCGGGCCGCGCGGTGCTCCAGACCGACCGGGTGCGCTATGTCGGCGATCCGGTCGCGTTCGTGGTGGCGGAGACCCTGGAGCAGGCGCAGGACGCCGCGGAGCTGGTCGAGATCGAATACGAGACGCTGCCGGCGGTCACCACGGCCGCCGAGGCGGAGGCAGCGGACGCGCCCGTTCTCCACGATTCCGTCGGCTCCAATCTCTGCGTGCACTGGCTCAGCCATGACGGCGCCGAGGTCGAGGCGGCCTTCGCGCGCGCCGCGAAGACGGTGCGGGTGGCGCTCGCGAACAACCGGGTCGTCGGCAATCCGATGGAGCCGCGCGTCGCCATCGGGCAGTGGGAGGCGGATGTAGAGCGCTATCTCCTCCACTCGCCGACGCAGGGCGCCGTCCGGGTGCGCAACGGCCTTGCCGACATCGCCTTCGACGTGCCGAAGGACCGGGTGCGCGTGGTCTCGCCGGATGTCGGCGGCGGCTTCGGGCTGCGCGGCAAGCTGTTCCCGGAAACGGTGATGGTGCTCTGGGCGGCGCGGCGCCTCGGCCGGCCGGTCAAATGGCGGGCGGACCGGCAGGAAACCATGCTCGCGGACCCGCACGGCCGGGACCATGCGACGGTGGCGGAAATGGCATTCGACGCCGACGGGCGCATCCTCGGCATGAAGGCCCGCACACTCGCCAATCTCGGCGGCTACCTGTCCGACTTCGGGCCGCGAATCCCGACCGTGGCCGGCGCCCGCATTGCCGGCACCGTATATCACGTGCCGGCGATGCAGCTTTCGGTGCGCTGCGTGTTCACCAACACCGTGCCGACCGACGCCTATCGCGGCGCCGGGCGGCCGGAAATCTGCTACCAGATGGAGCGCCTGCTGGACGCGGGCGCCGGGGCGTTCGGTCTCTCGCCGGCCGAAATCCGCCGGCGCAATTTCATCCGGCCGGACGCCCTGCCCTATACCAACCGGGTGGGCATGGTGATCGACTCCGGCGCCTTCGCCGACACCCAGGAGCGGGCGCTGGAACGCGCCGACGTCTCCGGTTTCGAGAAACGCCGAGCGGAGTCGCAGGCCGGCGGCAAGCGGCGGGGTCTTGGGCTCGGCTACTATATCGAGGCGTCGGGCGGGGCCCCGGTCGAGCAGGCCCAGCTGCGGTTCGAGGAAGACGGTCGCGTCTCGCTCGTCATGGGCACCTTCAGCCACGGCCAGGGCCACGAGACCGCCTTCGCCCAGATCGTCCACCAGAAGCTCGGCATCGCCTTCGAGGACATCGACCTCCTCCAGGGGGACACGGCGTTCGTCGCTTTCGGAAACGGCACCGGCGGCTCGCGCTCCTCGCAGATGGGCGGCGTCTCCGTCTCCCGCGCCTGCGCGCAGATCGTCGAGAAGGCCTCGCGCATCGCCGCGCACCGGCTGGAGGCCGCGCCCGCCGATATCGAGTTCCTCGACGGGACATTCCGCGTGGCGGGCACGGACCTTGCCGTCTCGCTCGCGGAGGTCGCCCGGATCGCCGGCGATCCCGCAGCCCTGCCCGAAGGCGAGGAGCCCGGCCTCGACGAGACCTGCCGCTACCAGCGCCCGACCGAGTGCAACTTCCCGAACGGCTGCCATGTCTGCGAGGTGGAGGTGGACCCGGAGACCGGACAGGTGGAGGTGGTGAAATACACCGCCGTGGACGATTGCGGCACCGTCATCAACCCGTTGCTGGCCGCGGGCCAGGTGCATGGCGGCGTCGGCCAGGGGCTGGGCCAGGCGCTGCTGGAGCACACGGCCTATGACGCGGGGAGCGGCCAGTTCCTCGCCGGCTCGTTCATGGACTATTGCATGCCGCGCGCCAGCGACTTCCCGGAGATCGACGTCGGCTTCAACCCGGTGCCGAACCCTTCCAACGAGCTCGGCGTCAAGGGCATCGGCGAGGGCGGGGCCTGCGGCGCGCCGCCGGCGATCACGGCCGCGGTCGCGGACGCGCTCGGCATCGCCCATATCGACATGCCGATCACCCCGGAGAAGGTCTGGCGGGCGCTGAACGGCGGGTGAGCCCGGGACCGCCGGGAACGGCTCACCGGGACGCCCGGCGCTGCAGCCCCTCTGCGATGTGTCATGCAATGTCATGAGATGTCATGAGGCCCCTGTGCGGCGGCCTCCGCTGCGGCTTCGCGGAAGCGCTGTTCCTCGGTGTTCTGCATATCGCTCCTCCATCCGGCTCCGGTCCGGTCCGTTTTCCGCGCCGCCGTCCTGCCGGCTGCGCGGCCCTGTTTCGCGCGTATCGCCTGCGCGCGCGTGCGGGCGCGGGGGCGCGCGTTTCGCGGCGGCGCGGTTCGCGCGCGTGATTGCGCGCGCGAGACGGAGGGCGCACGTCTCCCCTCCGCTCCCGCCGGGTTCTTTTTCGCGGCCCCCAGCCATGCGTCTGCGCAGAAAAGGAAAAAGGGCGGCTCCGGAGACCGCCCTTCCCTCTACCCTTATTCTAGCACACTTCGCAAATAGTCAAGCACTGAAGCGAACAAAAAGTGAATTTTTCAGAATAGAGACCAAAAAGTTGCGACGGCCTTTCCCTCCAGGGTTCGGATACCGGCAGAAACAGGCCGTGCGGGCGGGTCCTACCGGATTTATACCGGCGGCCTCGATTTTGGACTCATGTCTTCTTATCGTCATGCCCGGACTTGTTCCACTGCTGTCCGGTTTAGCCATTGGGCGAAGCCGAGCGGGGGTTTGGGACGCGCGCAACGGCTCCTGTCCCCTCGCTTTCCACCGTGCCTGAATGCGCGCCCTCCGTCATGCCCGGACTTGTTCCGGGCATCCCCTTCCACCGCTTCCGCCGCACGGCCGCATGGATGCCCGGAACAAGTCCGGGCATGACGGAAGAGCCTGTCGATGGAGGGCGGTCGGGACGGCGGGCGCCAAAGCCGTCATGGGTTCCGGTCAACGACCGTTGGTATTACACATCTGTCTTTGGTGGCTTCGCAACGCACGCCCCAACCGTCGCCCCGGACCCCGATCCGGGGCCCAGCCTCGATCCTGGCGGCAGCCCCGGATCGAGGTCCGGGGTGACGAAAGGGGAGAGCGCGGTGATGCAAACGGGAACCGAGCGGAACACAGCCGGGCCGGCAGGCGCACCGGATACACCGCGAAACGAGATGTATGCATGCGGTAAGCGGGCAGGACGCGGGCGCAATTGCCCTGGCCGGAGCCGCAGGCCATTGCATCCGGGCCGCGATTCGGAATAGACAGGCGGCCATCCCTCCCGTCATCCCGCCAGCGCGCACGCCATGACCGCAACCGCTCCGAGACCGGATTTCGACGCCGTCGTTGTCGGCGCGGGCTTCGCTGGCATGTACATGCTGCACTGCCTGCGCCGGCTCGGCTTCTCGGCGCGCGTGTTCGAGGCGGGCGGCGATGTCGGCGGCACCTGGTACTGGAACCGCTATCCGGGCGCGCGCTGCGACATCG
>JAJEAZ010000676.1 GCA_022824105.1 Alphaproteobacteria bacterium | reverse complement strand
TCGGCGATGCGCCTGCCGGTCTCCTCCGCGAGCGCGCGGCGCTCCGGCCGGTTCCCGACCCTGGAACCGCAGAACACGCAGACACTCTCGATCTTCGCCATGTCGAACCTTTCTTCGGCGGATAGCTCAGTCTATGTTGCCAATGTAACGAAACGGTAGCGTTCGTGGCTCGTATTATTCCCATAGCGATCGTCGGCCTGGCACTGGTCCTTTACGCCCTGTGGCGGGGGGCCTACCCGGACCTGTTCGAGGACCCGGAGCCGCCGCCCGCGCCGACCGCCACGGCCCCGGCGGTCGAGGCGCCGTCCGAGCCTGAGGCGCCGTCCGAGGGAACCGTTGCAGAGCCCGAAGAGCCGCCGGCGAAGCCGCAGCTGGATGTCGTGCGGATCGACAAGGACGGCGACACCGTGATCGCAGGCAAGGCCGAGCCCGGCGCATCGGTCACCATCGCCACCCAGGACGAGACCCTTGCGGTGGTCAAGGCCGACGAGCATGGCAAGTGGGTCGCGCTTCCGGACAAGCCGCTGCCGGAGGGCGACCATGCGGTGAAGATTGAGGCGACGGGCAAGGACGGCAAGACGGAGGTCGGGGACAAGACGATCGTCGTGTCGATCCCGGGGGGGGACAAGGACGAGAAGCCATTGGTCATCGCGGTCCCGACCGGGGATTTCGGCGCGAGCGAGGTCCTCCAGCGGCCGGAGGTCGCGACCGGCGCCGAGGAGCCGCCCGCGCGGCCGGCACAGCCCGAAAAGCCGATTGCGGTGGCGGAGGCCCCGAAGGCGCCGGCGCAACCGGTCGCCGCCGGCACGGCTGCGCCCGAACCGCCGAGGGCGGTGACAAAGGCCGAGGAAGCGGCGCAAGGCGGCGAGACCGGGCAGCAGGCGCCGGTTGCGGCGAAGGCTCCGGAGACGCCGCAGCCCGCGCAGCAACAGGCGGCTGCCGGGAAGGCTGCTCCGGCCGCTGGCGAAACGGAACAGGCTCCGGTCGTGGCGAAGGCTCCGGATAAGCTGCAGCCTTCGGACGAAAGCCCCGCGACGCCACCCGCGCAGCAGCAGGCGGCTGCCGACAAGGCTGCCCCGCCCGCTGCTGAGGCCGAGCAGGCGCCGGCCGTAGCCGAGGCTCCTGCGAAGCCTCAGCCTTCGGAGGAAGGCTCCGCGACACCACCCGCGCCGCAGCAGGCGGCTGCCGACAAGGCTGCCCCGCCCGCCGGCAAGGCCGGGCAGGCGCCGGCCGTGGCCAAGGCTCCGGAAACGCCGCAGCCTTCGGAGGAAGGCTCCGCGACACCGCCCGCGCCGCGGCAAGCGGCGGTCGACAAGGCTGACCCGCCCGCTGGTGAGGCCGAGCGGGTACCGCCCGTGGCCAAAGCTCCGCAGACGCCACGGCCTGCGGACGAAGGCTCCACGACGCCGTCCGCGCAGCAGCAGGCGACGGTCGACAAGGCTGACCCGCCCGTCGCCGAGGCCCAGCAGGCGCCGGCCGTGGCCAAGGCCCCGGAGACGCCACAGCCTGCGGAGGAAGGCCCCGCGCCGCCGTCCGCGCTGCAGCAGGCTGTCGCCGACAAGGCCGAGCCGCCCCAAGTCGCGGCCAGGGCTCCGGAGACGCCGCAGCCTTCGGACGAAGACGCCGCGGCGCCGCCCGCGCCGCAGCAGGCGGCTGCCGGGACGGGCGGTGCGGCATTGCCGGAGGACAAGCCCGGGAAACCGGCCGCGACGGTTGCGCAAGCGCCTGCAAAGGCGAAGCCGGGGGCGAATGAAACTCTGCCCGCCGACGGCAAGGACAGCGGGGCCCCCGCCATTGCGGAAAAGGCCCCCGACCAGACGCAGCCGGCCGCCTCTGAGCCGGCGGCAACCGCCGCGGCCCCCGAAACGCCCGCGCCGGAAGGGCAGCAGGCCGCATCCGGGCCGCAGCCGTCATCGGGGGGCGTTTCCGTCGATTCGGTCGATTACGACGACCGGGGCAATCTCGCGCTGGCGGGCAAGGCGGCGCCCGGATCGGTCGTCGAGCCGACGATCGCCGCGCCGGAATCCGGCTCCGAGTCGCTGGGCCAGGCCAGGGCGGACGAGAAGGGCGAGTGGCGTCTTCGGGTGGACAAGCCGGTCGCGCCCGGCCGCTACGACCTCACGGTCGAGGCGCGCACGCCGGAAGGGGAGCCGCATTCGCGCATCCGGCTTCCGTTCGAACGGGCGGACCCGATCACCGACTTCCCGCCGGGGGATGTCGTGGTGGTCCAGCCGGGCAACAGCCTCTGGCGCATCGCCCGCAGGATTTACGGCCAGGGCGTGCGCTACACGGTCATCTATGCCGCCAACCAGGCGCAGATCGGCAATCCCGACCTGATCTTCCCGGGCCAGATATTCTCGGTCCCGCAAGAGGAGCGGTCCGGCTAGGCGGCGGCGCGCTCCGCTGCGCGTTCCGCCTCGCGCGCTGCCTCGCGCTCCTCGTCGGGGTCCCGATAGGCCATCTCGACATGGTGGGCGCAGTAAGAGTGCGGCGCGAGCGTCGGCGCCCCGCAATAGTGGAACTCTTCCTCGTTCTGCGGGTCGCCGAACGGCCACTGGCAGGTGTGGAAGGGCGATTGTTTGGCGTTGTCGAACATGGCGCGCACGGCGGCGCCGTTGGCAGCGGACATGGGTCATGTCTCCGGGAGTAATTTTGCGTCGCAGCAGAGATTGTTGCATCGCAGCATGAGTGTCAAGCGGGTCCACCCGCCATCGCGATGCAGATGCGTTGGCGGCAGAATGGGGCGGCGTTTCGCAAATTCAAGGCCCGTCGCGGAAAAAAATTTTATCGGCTAGGCTCGCCGTACCATGCAGGAGCAGCCGCAATTGCCGGCCTGGCCGGGTCCGGGCCTGACCCGCGTGCCTTACGAGGTTTACCGCGACCCCGCGCTTTACGAAGCCGAGCAGGAGCGCCTGTTCCGCGGCCCCGCCTGGCATTTCCTGTGCATGGAGGCGGAGCTGCCGGAGCCGGGCACATGGCGCACGACCCATGTCGGCGAGACGCCGGTGATCGTCAGCCGCGACCGGCAGGGGGCGCTGCATGCGTTCGAGAACCGCTGCGCCCATCGCGGCGCGCTCATCTGCCTCGGCGAAGGCGGGCGCGGGCGGCGCATCCAGTGCGTCTATCACGCCTGGAACTACGACCTCGAAGGCAATCTGCGCGGCGTGGCCTTCGAGGGCGGCATAGACGGCGCCGGGGGCATGCCGGAGGGCTTCGACAAGGCCCGGCACGGACCCCGCAAGCTGCGCGTCGCGGCATGGTGCGGGCTGGTGTTCGGCACCTTCAGCCCGGATGTGGCCGGCCTGGAGGACTGGCTCGGTCCGGAAATCCGCGCCCGGCTCGCCCGCGTGCTGGGCAAGCCGGTCCGGCTGCTCGGCCGCCACCGCCAGATGCTGCCGAACAACTGGAAGCTCTATGTCGAGAACGTGAAGGACAGCTACCACGCCAGCCTGCTGCATTCCTTCTTCGCCACCTTCCGGCTGAACCGGCTGACGCAGGAGGGCGGCGTGGAGGTGGACGAAAGCGGCGGCCACCATGTCAGCTGGTCGCGCATGCAGACCGACCGGCCGAACGAGGACTACGAGCAGGCCGGCCTGCGCGCCTGGAAAGAGGATTACGCGCTTGCCGACCCGCGCCTCATAAGGGGCCGCGACGAGTTCGGCGACGGCGTCTCGCTGCAGATCCTGACCGTCTTCCCCACCTTCGTCTCGCAGCAGGTGCAGAACGCGCTGGCGGTGCGCCAGGTGGCGCCGAAGGGCGTGGACCGCACGGAGCTGCTCTGGACATATTACGGCTTCGAGGGCGACGACCCCGAGCTTGCGGAGCTGCGCCTCCTGCAGGCGAACATGGTGGGCCCGGCGGGCTTCATCTCGATGGAGGACGGGGCGGTCGGCGGCTTCGTGCAGCGCGGCGCGGCCGGGGCGGCCGGGCTCGCGGGCGTGGTCGAGATGGGCGGGGCCGGCACCGAGAGCCAGCGGGGCCGCGCCACCGAGACCTCGGTGCGCGGCTTCTGGAAGGCCTGGCGGGCGGTCATGGGGCTGTGAGCGGCCTCCAGGACGCCGTGGACGGCCTGTTCGCCCGCTACGCCATGGCCATAGACGACGACCGGCTGGAGGACTGGCTGGCGCTGTTCGCGGAGGACTGCCGCTACCGCATCGCCGCGCGCGAGAATGTCGAGGCCGGCCTGCCGGTCTCGGTGGTCTATGCCGACGGGCGCGCCATGCTTGCCGACCGGGTGGCGGCGCTGCGCCGGGCGAATGTCTACGAGGCCCAGCGCTACCGCCATGTCGTCGGGCGCGCGCTGGTGGAGGAGGGGCCGCCCGTAACCGCCCGCGCGGGCTACCATGTGGCCCGCATCATGCGCGAGGGCGACATCATGCTGTTCAGTGCGGGCGAATACCGCGCCGCCTTCGACGAGGCGCTGCGCATCCGGGAGATGACCGTGGTCTATGACAATGCCCGCATCGACACCCTGCTGGCGCTGCCGCTGTGACGGGCGCGAACGAGACGAGGGACGACCTGCTGGTCCGGGGCGCGCTGGAGCTCTGGGGCGTCGAACCTGAAGGCGTGACGGCCGCGCGCGAGGAGACGCCGCTCGGGCCGGCCTGGCGGGTGACGGGGCCGGACGGGTCAAGCCGCGTCCATCCCTCCGTCTCGGGCGCGCTCCGCCATCTGCGCTCGCTGCTGGCGCCCGAGCGCCGGGCAAGCCGGGTGCTGTTCATGCGCGCCTCCGACGGAGAGCCGCAATGACCCGCGTCATCGCGATCACGGGCTTTCTCGGCTCCGGCAAGACGACGCTGCTGAAGGCGCTGCTCGCCCATGAGGCGCTGGCAGGCGACGGGGTGATCGTCAACGAGTTCGGCGATGTCGGCATCGACCATGCGCTGCTGGAGGCGGGCGAGGAGGAGCTGGTGGAGCTCGGCTCCGGCTGCCTCTGCTGCGCGGCCAGGGGAGACATCCCCGCGGCCGCCGCCCGGCTGCAGGCGCAACGGCCCTCTCAGCGCATCTGGCTGGAGACGAGCGGCCTCGCCGACCCCGCGCCCATCCTCCAGACGCTGATCGCCGCATACGGCCTCGAAGCGGGCGGCCTCGCCGCGACGGTGGATGCGGTCAACGGCGCGGAAACGCTGGAGCGTTATCCCGAGGCGGTGAAGCAGGCGGCGCTGGCGGACCTGCTGATCGTCACCAAGCGCGACCTCGCGCCTGCCCCCGATCTGGAAGCCCGGCTCCGCGCGCTCAATCCGGGCGCGGAGATCGTGGAAGCGAGCTTCGGCGGCATCGACCCCGGACGCCTGCTCGCCATCGAGCCCCGGCTGGACGCGCCGGACGGCCACGACCACGCCGCCGGCATCTCGACCTTCACGCTCCGGCGCGCCGAGCCCGTGCCGGCCGTGGCGCTCACCCTCTTCCTGGAGACGCTGGCCGATGCGGCGGGACCGGACCTGCTGCGCCTCAAGGGCCTCGTGCGGATCGCCGAGGCGCCGGAGCGGCCGGTCGTCGTGCACGGCGTGCAGCATGTCTTCCATCCGCTGGAGCGGCTCGCCCGCTGGCCGGGGGCCGACCGCACGACGAGGATAGTCGTCATCGGGCGCGGCATCCGGCAGGATTGGGCGGAGGCGTTGATGGACGCGCTGATCGAGGAGGTGGAGCGATGTTCGACCTGATCCTGCGCAGCGACCGGGTGGTGACGCCGCAAGGGGTGGGCGCGCACGATGTCGCCGTCTCGGGCGAGCGCATCGCGGCCGTGGCCGAACGCGGCGCCATCCCGGACGATTCGGCCGCGCGCGTGGTGGACGCCACGGGGCGGATCGTCATGCCGGGCGGCATCGACCCGCATGTCCACTGCCTCTGGCATCTGCCGCTGCCGGACGGCACGGCGATGCTGACCGACCCGCCCGCGGTGGTGAGCCGGGCCGCGCTCCATGGCGGCACCACGACCATGATCGACTTCGCCGCCCGCCAGGAGCCGCTGCCGCTGGCCGAGGTGATCGCGCGCCGCGACGCGGACTGGGACGGCGCCTGCTACTGCGACTACGCCTACCATGTGATGCTGCTGGGCGACATTCCGTCGGAGACGGTCTCCGAGCTTGAGGGGGTGATCGCCGACGGCTATCCGACGGTCAAGATCTTCACCACCGACATCACGCCGTCGCGGCGCGGGCGCATGGTGCATTTCGGCGATATCTGGGAGGTCTTCAAGGCAATCACGCGGGCGGGCGGCCTCGGCGTCATCCATGCCGAGGACAACGACATCGTCATGCATATGTACGAGACCCTGATCCGCGAGGGCCGGGTCGGCTTCGAGAACATGGCGGAGGTCCACAACGCGCTCTCGGAGGACCTGTCCTTCCGGCGCGTGCTGCGGCTGGCGGAGGCGGAGAGGACGCCGCTCTACATGATGCATGTGAGTGCGGCGACTGGCGTGCAGGCAATCCGCGAGGCGCGCGCCAGGGGAAACCCGATCTACGGCGAGACGCTCCACCAGTACATGCTCTACACCAGCGAGGACTACAGGCGCCCGAACGGCCAGATCTACCACACCTACCCCTCGCTCAAGTCCCCGGCGGACCAGGCGGCGCTCTGGGCCGGCACGCTCGACGGCGCGATCAACTGCGTCGCCACCGACGAGATCTGCTGCACGCTCAGGGTCAAGACGCTGGGCTCCCGCATCGACGACACCACGGGCGGCAATGCCGGCGTCGAGCCGCGCATGGGCGTGATGTATGACGAGATGGTGACGAAGCGCGGCTACAGCCTGGAGCGCTACACGGACCTGGTCTCGACCAACGCCGCGAAGGTCATGGGCCTCTGGCCGCGCAAGGGCGCGCTCGCGCCCGGCTCCGACGCCGACATCTGCGTGCTCGACCCCGAGGCGCGCGGCACGGTCCGCGCCGAAGACCTCCACGAAGCCGACTACACCCCCTGGGAAGGCCACGCCATCACCGGCTGGCCCGCCATGACC
>JAJEAZ010000516.1 GCA_022824105.1 Alphaproteobacteria bacterium | reverse complement strand
GGGCTCGGTGCCCGCCTCCAGAGCCTCGCCCGCTTCGATCTCGCCCTGCTCGTCCTCGTGCGCCAGCGGCCAGAGACGGGCCCGGCTCCCCCCAACGGGCTTCACAAGCCCCGCTATCTCCGCCTGGAAGCGCAGCACCCGCAGCATCATGTAAGCCGACCCGCTGGCGACGGCCGCATCCCAGGCCTGCTCCGAGCGGGCCAGCAGGATGCGGGCCTCGTCCCTCTCGGTGCGCTTCCAGGACAGCCGGATGCGCCGCAGCCGCTCCACGATGTAGGGGCGTTCCAGCAGGGCGCCGCCGGTCTGGCGGGCGGAGCGCTCCGAGTAGCCGGCCTGCCTTGCGGCGTCAGCGGCATTGCCGGAGACGGCATAGTGGCGGCAGAAGGCCTCCTGGCGCGTAGACAGCGCGACGGTCGGGTCGATGATGGGCATGGTGTGCGGCTCCTTTCCCTGGCTCGCATTCGTCTTCGTCCGGGCCGGACCTTGGGTTCGGCGCACGGTCTTCAACCCGTCGCCCCGGCTCGTAGGCCGGGGCGACGGTTATGGTTGCAGGCAGTCCGCCCCGGTTTCGGAGCGGCCCTGTTTCGCGCGTATCGCGGCGGCGGGGGCGCGCGGGCGCGGGCGGGTGTCGGCGCCGGCGCGGTTCGTGCGCCTGATTGCGCGCGCGAGACGGCGGACGCACCTCGCCCGTCCGTTCCCGCCGGGGTCTTTTTCGAGGCCCCGGCCGTCGCTTTCTGCAGAAACGCCGAAAGGCGGCCCCGGAAGCCGCCCCTCTCTCTACTTTCATTCTACACCATATGGGGAAAAGTCAAGCCCTTATGGGAACATAAAATGAAAATACCGGATATTTTTCACGGAAATGCCGATTGAAACGAAATCCGCCCCCCTTTCGTCGCCCCGGCCCCTCTTTCGTCACCCCGGATCCCCCGCCTTCGCGGGGGCAGGCAAGTCCGGGGCGACGGTTGGGGGTATCCAACGCCAACACAACAGATACAGATGTGTGAAGCCGGTAGGCCGCGCGCTTGGGGCAGAGACGGTACCGGGCGCGAACGGGCGAACCGTTGCAGCGACCGCTCTCTCCGGCCTCGCCGATGGCTTGCAACCGGAGCGGTCCGGCGGGTATGTTGGCGGGGTCGGAGCGTAGCGCAGTCTGGTAGCGCATCACACTGGGGGTGTGGGGGTCGCAGGTTCGAATCCTGCCGCTCCGACCAGATGCAGGTCCCGGCTCCCGGAGAGGGCGTCCATGGAGCCGTTCACGCTGGCCGTCGCGATTGCCGGAATGTTCCTCGGCGGGCTCATCAAGGGTGCCATCGGGCTCGGCATGCCGCTCGTCATGATCTCCGTGCTCGCCATCGTCATGCCGCTCCGCGAGGCGCTGCCGCTGATCGCGGTGTCGCTCATCGCCGCCAATGTCTGGCAGATCTGGGCGACATGGCGCAATCGGCCGGGCCTGCGCCAATTGCTGAGCCTCGTGCTGCCGCTGATGGCGGCCGTGTGGATCGCATCCGGCTTCATCGCGGGGGGCGACCCCGACCTGCTGAACGCCCTCGTCGGCCTCGTCGTCATCGGCTATGTCGCCGTCTCCTGGACGCGCTGGGAGCCCCGGCTGCCGGAGCGGCTGGAGCCGGTGGTCACGCCGGCGGTCGGCGCGGCGGCGGGCGCCGTGGGCGGCGTTACCGGCGTGTTCGGCCCGCAGCTCGGCGTCTATCTGCTGGCGCTGCGCATGGAGCCCGGCGCCATGGTCGGGCTGCTCGGCTGGACCCTGCTCGCCGGCTCGACCACGCTGGCCGCGGCGCTTGCCGGCCGCGGCCTGCTCGCGAGCGCCGGCGACTGGGCGGTTTCCGCCGCGGCCTTCCTGCCGGCGCTGGCGGGCCTCGTCGCCGGCGGCCGTCTGCGCGAGGCGATGCCGGTCGGGCGGTTCCGCGCGCTCGTCATGGCGGGCCTGCTCGTGCTCGGCATTGCCAACCTGCGCGGTCTCGTGACATGAAGGCCGTCATGTCCCGCCCCTGCCTCCTCTACATGACCGCCGGCGACCGCGAGGAAGCGCTGGCGCTCGCCCGCTTGCTGGTCGGCGAGCGGCTTGCGGCCTGCGCCAACGTGTTGGGGGAAGCCACATCCGTCTATCGCTGGGAGGGCGCGGTGCAGGAGGAGGGGGAAATCGTGCTGGTGGCGAAGACCGTCGAGGACCGGGTGGAAGACGCCGCCCGGCGGGTGCGCGAGACGCATAGCTATGACAGCCCCTGCATCGTGTCCCTGCCGATCTCGGGGGGCGATGCGGATTTCCTTTCCTGGATAGGAGAAGAAGCGCGGGACGCGGAGGAACCGGAAGCGCAATGAGGACCGGCCCCTTTCTCTTCCTCTGCTTCGGGCACAGCATCGACCATATCTTCATGCTGCTGTTCATGGCCGTGATCGCCACCTCGGTCGCGCCCTTCTGGGGGCTGACCTACGGCGAACTGGCGCTGCTGTTCACGCCGGCGACGATCATGTTCGGCCTGGGCAGCCCGCTCGCCGGCTGGCTTGCCGACCGCTGGTCCGGCCCCGGCATGATGACGGTGTATTTCGTCGGCATCGGCCTGTCCTCGGTGTTCACCGGCTTCGCCGACGGTCCCGTCATGCTGGGGTTCGGCCTCACGCTGGTCGGTATCTTCGCCTCGATCTACCACCCGGTCGGCATCCCGCTCATCGTGCGCGGCGCGGGCGACCGGCGCGGGCGGCTGCTCGGCATCAACGGCGTGTTCGGCAGCGCCGGCATGGCGGTGACGCCCATCATCATGAGCGGCCTTCTGACCCTCGGCGGCTGGCGGGCGGTCTTCATCGTGCCGGGGCTCGTGTCGATCGCGCTCGGCATTCTCTTCCATGTGCGGTTCCGCGAGAGCCTGCCGCTGCGCCGGGCGCGCACCATGAAACGGGCTCCGCAAGCGGGGCGCCGGGCGCTCATGCAGGCCTGGCGGTCCCGGCCCGAAGCGGAGCGCCGGGACTTCATGCGCGCCATGATAATCCTCGGCGTCATAACGGTGGCGACCGGGCTGATCTTCCAGGCGCTGACCAACGGCGTGCCGAAGATCGTCAACCACCGGGTTTCCATTTTCGGCGACGACATCTTCCTGCTTTCGGCAACGGCGTCCGGGATCCTCGTGGTCAGCGGGCTGGCGCAATTGATCGGCGGCGAACTGGCCGACCGCTTCCCGCTGCGCCGGCTGTTCATCGCCGTCTATGCCGGCCTGCCGCCGGCGCTCGCCGCCGCCGCCTTCGCCTACGACATGCCGATGATCGCGGTGTTCACGCTCGCCACCGCCATCGTCGTCGGCAACCAGCCGATCTCCGACCTCCTGTTTGCGCGCTACATGCCGGAGCAGTGGCTTTCCACCGCATACGGCGTCCGGTTCGCGCTCTCGCTCGGCAGCGGCGTCGTCGCGCTGCCCTTGCTGGGGCTCGGGTTCGACCATACCGGCGATTTCGCGCTGCTGTTCTATGTGATGGCGGCGGTGGCGGTGGTCGTGGTGCTGGCGGCGATGAAGCTGCCTGCCGAGGCGCAGGCGGACGCCGCCGCAACCGTCCGGACGGCGCCGGGCGAATAGCGGTCGTGGAACGCACCCGGATCGGGATCGTCGGCGCCGGCCCGGCCGGGCTGATGCTCTCGCACCTGCTGGCGCGCGCCGGCATTGACAGCGTGGTGCTGGAACGGCGCTCGCGGGACTGGATCGAGGCCCGCATACGCGCGGGGCTGCTGGAGCACGGCAGCGTGGACCTGCTCGGCCGCACGGGGCTCGGCGCGCGCATGGAAAAGCTGGCGCTCCGCCATCGCGGCATCGAAATCTCGACCGGCGGGCGCCGGCGCCATATCGACTTCATGGAAGCGACCGGCGGCAGGGGCGTCACCGTCTATGCCCAGCACGAGGTGGTGAAGGACCTGGTGGCGGCGCGGCTGGAAGCCGGCGGCGATGTGCGCTTCGAGGTCGAGGGCGTGCGTCTGGAAGGCATCGACGGGCCGGAGCCGCGCCTCGTCTGGCCGGGCGGGGCGCTCGCCTGTGATTTCATCGCCGGCTGCGACGGCTATCACGGCGTCTCGCGCGCTTCGGTCCCGGCCGGCGCGCTGACGCTCTTCCACCGCGAGTTTCCCTATGCCTGGCTCGGCCTGCTGGCCGAGGCGCCGCCCTTCCAGGACGAGCTGGTCTATGCCCGCCACGAGGCCGGCTTCGCGCTGTTCAGCATGCGCTCGC
>JAJEAZ010000580.1 GCA_022824105.1 Alphaproteobacteria bacterium | reverse complement strand
CCCGGCCAGTCCGACAGTTCCCGCCTGAACGTCATCGCCGATCCTCCTCCCCCGCAGCGGCAACTCCGCCCTCCGACCTGCCCTGCGCACACCCGTGTCCGAGCCCGGCACCGGCGAGCCTGGAAACGAACGAGGGCCGCTTGCCGCTGTCTCCGCCTTTCAACTTCAATGGCGGCATATTGGCTCAAGATCAAGTTTCCGCAGGCGTTTGCGAGGACGCCGTCCCTCGGGACGGGCGACCTGCCGGGATCCAAGGATCCGTTCGCCGTAACCCGGCATCGGCGACGCCTGCTCCGGCGGCGGACTATCTCTGCGACGCCTCCACCGGTTGAACGTCATCCCATCCCGGACTATTCGGCACCGAACCAATTGGAGCAGTGCGGTTGCCGACTCTCGACGTTGCCCTTGAACTCTTGAAGAGTACCTTCGGCCATGACCGGTTCAGGCTTGGGCAGGCGGAAATCGTCTCGGCGCTGCTGGCGGGCGACAGCGTCCTGGCGGTGATGCCGACCGGTTCGGGCAAGTCGATGTGCTACCAGCTTCCGGCCCTGGCGACGGAGAGCCTGACCGTGGTGGTTTCGCCACTGATCGCATTGATGCGCGATCAGGTGGCCGCGTTGCGCCTCAACGGCGTTGCGGCCGGCGCGCTCAATTCGGCGACGCCTCGGGCGGACGCGGCCGAGACGCACCGCCAGCTGCGAGACGGCCGGTTGCGCCTGCTCTACATTTCGCCGGAGCGGCTCATGCGGGCGGACGTTCTGGAAGGCCTCTCGCGACTTGGTCCGGCGCGATTCGCCATCGACGAGGCCCACTGCATCTCCCAATGGGGGCACGATTTCCGTCCGGACTACCGTCGCCTCGCCGAACTGCCGGACCACTTCCCAGACGCCCGGCTCTGCGCCTTCACGGCGACCGCAGACGCCGTCACGAGGCAAGACATCGTCGAGCGGCTGTTCGGCGGTCGGGCAAAGGTGTTCGTCGCCGGATTCGACCGCCCGAACCTGCAGATCGGCATAGCGCCCCGGACTTCCGCCTCACGGCAGATCGACAGCTTGCTGGACCGGCATTCCGGGCAATCCGGCATCGTCTACACGCTGTCGCGCAAGGAAGCCGAGCGAACGGCGGAGCGCCTGTCCTCGGACGGGCGCATCGCCCTGCCCTACCATGCCGGCATGGACCAGGCGGTCCGCGACCTCCACCAGGACCGCTTCCTTGCTGAAGACGGCGTGATCGTGGTCGCCACCATCGCCTTCGGCATGGGCATCGACAAGCCCGACGTGCGGTTCGTCGCCCACGTCAACGTCCCGTCTACCGTCGAGGCGTACTACCAGGAGATCGGCCGCGCCGGGCGGGACGGATTGCCCGCCGAGACCCTCATGCTCCACGGCTTGGATGACATCAGGCTGCGCCGACTGATGATCGACGACTCCGATCGGCCGGACGAGGCCAAGCGCGTCGAGCATCAGCGGCTGAACGCGCTGCTCGGCCTGTGCGAAACCGCGGGTTGCCGCCGCCAGGCCTTGCTCGGCTATTTCGGCGAGGCCTGCGCGCCGTGCGGCAACTGCGACCGCTGCCTCGTGCCGGTCGACACGATCGACGGCACGGTGATCGCCCAGAAGGCGCTGTCGGCGGCGCTGCGCACCGGCCAGCGCTTCGGTGCCGAGCACCTGATCGCCGTGTTGCGCGGCGAGGCGACCGAGAAGGTCCGACAGCACCGCCATGACCGGCTGCCGACCTTCGGTGTGGGCGCGGACACCGGCAAGGCGCTCTGGCGCTCCTACCTGCGCCAGATGGCGGCTGCGGACGTGCTGAAGATCGACATTGGCGGCTACGGCGCCCTGCAGCTCGGTGACCGGGCGCGCGCCGTGCTGAAAGGGGCCGAAACCGTGGCGCTGCACCAGGAGGCCGCCGTGGATCCCGGGAGGCGCAGGAAGCGCAGGCAGGCGGCGGCGATGCTGCCGGAAAACGTCGACGCGGCGCTGCTGGCACGGTTGAAGCAGCTGCGGCTGGAGATCGCAAGGGCGGAGGGCGTCCCTGCTTTCACCGTGTTCCACGACCGCAGTCTCCAGGACATGGCTGCCCGCAAGCCGCAAAGTCTCGAACGCCTTGCCGATTGCCACGGCGTCGGGACCTCGAAGCTGGATCGTTATGGCGAGCGAATTCTTGCGGTTCTGAAGGATGAGGCAGTTTCCCTGGCCGCAGGCGGAGACGGCGCTTGATGACGTGCGGCGAATGCCGGCAGCGGAACCGGTTCTTGCGGGCGAGTTCGATTCCCGGATGTTCCTGCAGCTCAAGGCGCTGCAGCTGCGGACCGCGCTTGCGGAGAACGTGCTCCGCACGCCGTCCTCCTCCTCAAGTTCAGCACGATGGAATTGGCGGAGAGCCAGTTGGGGACGCCCGCCCGATGTTGCGCACAAGGTGCGCGCATCTTGCGGTCGTCTTCACCTTGCCGCGACGATGCCAGCTGATCGAAGGAAGGCTTTCGCCCGCCTCCAGCACCCCGGAGGCATACGAATGGCGACCATTCGCGTATCGCGGATTGTGAAGCATCCGGATCGTCCGCGCGAACCTCAGCGGCTTCCAATGCAGTTCGCCCTTGTGCGGCCCGTTTCGGGGACGGTACGGGAACAGCAGCCCCTCCCGGTTGAAGTGCTTCACCGTGGCGTTGGCCGAGCCGGTCCGGGTGAAGGTGTCGAACAGCAGCCGCAGGCTGTGCCGCACCTGCGGGTCGGGGTCGAGCACCACCTTGCCGAGCGGGTCGTAGACCAGCCCCACCGGGAGAGGGATCCTCAGCTCGCCGCGCCTGGCCGCGTTCAGCGTCCCGCCGCGCAGCCGGGCGCGCAGCATGTGCAGTTCCGCCTCCGACAAGGTCCCCTTGAGCCCGAGGAGGAGCCGGTCGTTGAAGCTGCCGGGATCGTAGACGCCGTCCTCGTCGAGGATCAGCGTCTCGCTCAGCGCACAGATCTCCAGCAGCCGATGCCAGTCGGCGGAATTTCGCGCGAGGCGGCTGACCTCGAGGCCGAGCACGATGCCGGCCCGTCCCATGCCGACCTCGGCGACCAGGTGCTGGAAGCCCTCGCGATCGCAGTCGGCGCCGGCCCGGCCGAGATCGCTGTCGATCACGACGACACGTTCGGTCGGCCAGCCCAGCGCCACGGCCCGGTCGCGCAGCGCGTACTGGCGGCGCGTGCTCTCGCCGTGGTCGAACACCTGGCGCAGGCTGGACTGGCGCACGTACAGGTAGGCGTCGCGGCTGAGGTGCCTCGCGGTCACCTTCTGATGGGCGTCGCTCATGCCGCTCTCCCTTCCATGTGGCCGTCGAGCATGGCGATCAGGATGTCGATCGCCGACGTCTCGACCCCTGTGGGCAGCGGTCCGGGCGAAGGCTCCGCGCAGGCGGCGACCGGAGCGGGCAGGTCGGCGAAGGCGTGCAGCCAGGCCGCGACGCCGCGCAGCGCCACGACGGCGCTCCCGTGGCGGTCGTGGACGGCGCCGGGGTCGACGGCATGGCGGCGCATCCGCTCGTAGCCCTGCCCGTAGGCGGAACGCCCGGCCGCAGGGAGCACGGCGGACGGCGGACGGCGGACGGCGCGTCACGTTTTTTTTTCCCGTGCAAGGGCGCGGCCGACGCTGCTGCGATGGACGGTGATGCCGAAGCGCTCGCGCACCAGCTCGACCAGGTCCGCGGCGGTCATCTCCGGCCGCTCGCCCTTCGCCTCCCGCAGCGCCTGGACCACGTCTTCGCCAAGCTTGTGAGGCCGGCGCGGTCCCGGCCGATCCGGCAGCAGTCCCGGCAGCCCGCCCGCCTCCCAAGCGCGCTGCGCCTGGTACCAGGTGGGCCGCGACACGCCGAAGCCGGCGGCCGCATGTCTCACCGGCACGCCGTCCTCGCGCACGCGGCGCAGCATCTCGTACCGGACCTGGAGCAGGTCGCGCGGGTCGAAGAACGCGTTCGACGCGAACAGTTCGTCGCGCACCGTCCCGGCGTTCGGGCTCAGGCAGCCGTGCTCCTTGAGGGCGCGGGTCTTTGCGTCGGCGGGGCGTCTGGCCATGGCAGGGGCTCCATCGGGAAACGTGTGTAAGTATATTTATGCATACCTCTGTCGTCCGGTCAAGGCCGTTCCATTCCTCTCTTGCCGACAATGGGCTTGCAATGCTTGGATGAAGATCAAGACAAACCATCGCGGCGTCCGCGAGAACACCATCCGGCTTGCGCCATTGTGCAAAAACATTCTCACACATGTCGCAAAATCTCCTTGACAGCCCCGGCCCCCGGGCCGCTCTCCCGCGCGACGCCGCCTTCTCCGTCGAGTTCTTCGAGCAACTCCGCCAGCGCAAGCAGGTCCAGGACGCGGAACGCCGACCGGCCCGCTGCAACCCGCACAAACGGATCCACCGTGGCAGCATTGGTGAATGCCTGACGAATCGTCCGCACCGTGCCGTCATCGGCCGTGTAGTGAACCAGCCCGGTCCCCAGCATCAAAGTGATCTCGATCAGCTCGAACTCGCGTCCGTGAAGGGGAT
>JAJEAZ010000614.1 GCA_022824105.1 Alphaproteobacteria bacterium | reverse complement strand
GGCACTTCCGGCGCGAACACGATGGCCGCCTTCAGCCAGTCGGCGGCGATGTTGTAGAAGATCGTTCCGCCGTCGCAGCCGAGCGCCGCCGAGGAGCAGGCCTTGGCGAAGGGATCGACGCGGCCCCCGACCGCCTCGCCCCTGAACAGCGGCGGGAAGACGGGCTCGCTCATCCGGCCCCGGTCTCGATCAGGTGCTGCGCGACCTGGCGGAAGGCCGCTGCTTCCGGCGAGGCGGGCTTCGACACCACGATGGGCGCGCCGCCGTCGGAGGCGAGCCGGATGCCGAGCGCCAGCGGAATCTCCGCGAGCAGCGGGATGCCGAGCTTCTCCGCCTCGGCGCGCACCCCGCCATGGCCGAACAGATGCTCCTCATGCCCGCAATTGGAGCAGATATGGGTGCTCATGTTCTCGATCATGCCGAGGATCGGCACGGACATCTTGCGGAACATGTCCACGCCCTTGCGCGCGTCCAGCAAGGCCACGTCCTGCGGGGTGGAGACGACGATGGCGCCGGTGACCTCGGCGGTCTGCGAAAGCGTCATCGGCACGTCGCCCGTGCCGGGCGGCAAGTCCGCCAGCAGCACGTCGAGCGCGCCCCATTGCACCTGGTTCATCATCTGCTGCAGCGCGCCCATGAGCATCGGCCCGCGCCAGACCACCGCCTCGTCCTCGCGCGTCATCAGCCCGATGGACATCATGGTGACGCCGTGGTTGCGCAGCGGCAGGATGGTCTTGCCATCGGGCGAGGCCGGGCGGCCGGAAACGCCGAGCATCCTCGGCTGCGACGGGCCGTAGACATCGGCGTCGAGCAGCCCGACCCGGCGCCCCTCGGCCGCCAGCGCCGCGGCGAGATTGGCGGTCACCGTGGACTTGCCGACGCCGCCCTTGCCCGACGCGATGGCGACGATGCGGTCCACGCCCGGAATCTGCTGGGGCCCCTGCGGCTCGGAGCGCCGGCCGATATTGAGCTCCGGGCCGGGCGCGGCCTCCCGGTGGGCGGTCATCACGGCGGACACCTGCTCGACGCCCGGCACCGCGCGCACGGCGGCTTCCGCCTCGGCCCGCACGCCTTCCATGAGGTCGGCGCGCGCCGGGTCGATCTCCAGCACGAAGCGCACCGTGCCGCCGTCCACCGTCAGCGCCCGCACCGGGCCGGCGGAGACGAGGTCCTGCCCGCTGATCGGGTCGGTGACGCCCTTGAGCGCCGCCAGCACCGCCTCGCGCGTTGCGGTCATCCGGCCTTCCCGTCGATGCGCCCTTCGACGCTGTGGCTGAGATCGAGCTCGTCGATGGTCAGCACCATGCGCGCTGTGAAGCTCTTCCCGGCCGTCCGTTCCTCCCCGGCGCTGCGCATCGCCTCCTCGATCGCCTGCTGGGAGGTCACGCCGACCTGCTTCAGGAACTTGCGCATCGACATGTTGAAATCGCCGCTCATCGGAACCTCCTCCTGCTCCGCCGTCCGGTTTCACGCGAGTTTAGCGGAGTTTAGCGAAGACTCCCCGCAAAGTCCGCGCGCCTGCTAGGCTAGCTGCTTCCTCGGCGCGGGAGGAATGGCGATGTCGATCCGGTGGAGACTCGGACTGGCCGTGGTGCTGATGCTGGCGGCGGCCGGCGCGGAGGCTGAGGAGCGCCGCATAACGGTGGCGGCGAGCCCGGAGCTGATCGAGAGCGGGCTGCTGAAGCACATGCTGCCGCGCTTTTCGCTGAAGACCGGCATCCGCACGACCCCGGTCCCGCTCGAACCCGGCATCGAGGCGGATGTTCTGGTCGGGCCCGCCGTGGACGGGGGCCAGCCGGTGTTCCGCGGCGGGGAGACGGTCTATCTGGCCGGCCCTGGCGCGGGCGCGAAACAGGCGCTGGCGGGCCGCTTCCTCGACTGGCTCGCCTCGGAGATCGGCCAGCGCACGGTGGCGTCCTTCGCGCCGGACGGGCAAGCTCTCTACGAACCCGCCGCAGGGGCCAAGGTGGAAGTGAAGGGTCCGGCGGTGACGGGCGACGTGCTGGCGGGCGAGCGTCTGGCGCTGGTCAATTGCGGGCGCTGCCACGTGGTCGGGGAGAAGAACCGGATGGGGGGCATCGACTCGACGCCGTCCTTCGCCATGCTGCGCACGCTCGGCGACTGGGAGCGGCGCTTCCGGGCGTTCTTCACGCTCAACCCGCATCCGTCCTTCACGCAGGTCCCCGGCGTCACGCCGCCCTTCGACGAGGCGCGTCCGCCGCCGATCGCGCCGCTGGAGATCACGCTCGCCGACATCGACGCGATCCTGGCCTATGCCGCCTCGCTCGCCCCGGCGGAGCTCGCCGAGCCGCTCAAATACGAGTAGCGCCGCCGCCCGCCGCGCCGCGATAATGCGCGGCCAGCCGGCCCGAGAGCGCCAGGACCGTGTCGAGCGCCCGCCTCCCGGACCAGGCGGCGAACTCGGCCAGCCCGATAGCGGCGTCGCCCTTCCCGCCGAGCAGCAGCACGGCATCGCCGGCCGCGGCGTCCTCGACATCCGAGAGGTCGAGGGTCAGGTGCTCCAGCGACACGGCCAGGATCGGCGCCCGCCGCCCGCGTATCAGCGCCTCCGGCCGGCTGCCCGGCGCGGGGCGGGCCAAGCCCTGCGCGGCGCCAACGGGTGCGACGCCGGTGCGTCGGCCGCGGCGTATGCCATAGCCGCCCGCGATGGCGATGTCGCTTCCCTGGGGATGGTCGGAGACCTGCACCAGCCGGCTCCCGACCTCGGCAAGGACCGGCTTGAACGCGGATACATCCGCGACCGAGGCGTCGGTGAAGGGCGACAGGCCGTAGAGCAGATGGCCGACGCAGACCGCATTGGACCGGTCGGGCAGTCCGGCGGCGACGGAGGCGCTGGCGCCCGCCTGGGTGACCGGCGGCGCCAGCCCGCGCGCTTCGAGACGCGCGAGAAGCGCATCGAAAGCGGCGAACCTGCCCGCTGCCCAGTCGCGTCCGTGCGCATCGCCGAAAGGCAGATGCGTATAGAGGCCCTGCACCTCGAGGCCCGGCATGGCGGCCAGGTCGAGAAGGAAAGCCTCGACCTCCTCAATCGGTACGCCGAGTCGCCCCAGCCCGGCATTGACCTTGACATAGACCGGGGCCGCCTCCCCCGCCGCTGCCGCGCGCGCGGCGGCTTCCGCGCCCGCCCGGTCCACGATTGTCGGCACCAGCCCGGCGCGAACCAGGCCGGCCATGCCCTCCGGCAGCGCGCCCGCGAACATGACGACCGGCGTGCGCAGCCCCTCCGCGCGCAGGCTGCAGGCTTCGTCGAAGGACCCGGTCATGAACGCCGCGAGTTCCTCCCCGTCGAGCGCCCGCGCAACAGGAACCGCGCCGTGACCGTAGGCGTTGCCCTTGAGCGCGGCGATAAAGGACTGGCCGGGAGCGCACCGGCCGCGAATCGCGGCGAGGTTCGCAAGCAGCCGGTCAAGATCGTAAACGGCCCAGCCGGGATGCACGGCGTCTGACATTCGCCAACCTTCCTCGGAACGCCCGCCAGTCTAGCCCGAATTTTGTTTTGGGGGCCTGCGCCTTCATGCTGGGCGCGACCGCAAGAACGGAAGGGCCGGACACGTGGAACCGAGCGCAGACGCAGCCTACGAGAATCTGGACCGGCTCTCCTGTCTGGAGATCCAGGGAGCGGCGCTGCCGCACGGTGTCAAGACGGGCCTCTACGAGGCGGCCCGCGAAGCCGAGGGCCGGCCGCTCACCCTTGCCGGGGCCGAGCTGCTCGACCGGCCGCCGGCCCGTATCGGGATCGTCACGGGGGCCGCCGTTCCCGACCATATGCCCGCCGGCGAGAATGACGGTCCGCTGGGCTCGGTCGTGCTGGCGCGGGCTCTTGCGGCCATGGGGCACCGGGTGAGCTTCTATACCGACCCGCCGGCCGCGCCGCCCATCGAAGCCCTGGCCGCGCGTTACGGCCTCGACGCGCCAACCGTGCGGCTCGGGCTTCGCGATACCGTGCAGCAGGACGCCATCGCTGCCGAGCTGGATGTGGCGGTGGCCGTGGAGCGTCATGGCGGCAATCCCAACGGCAATCTCTACGGCGTTACCGGAACGCCCCGGCATCCCTTCCGGGCGAATGTCGACCATCTGTTCAGGAGGATGACCGCCGCCGGCAAGCCGACGCTCGGCGTGGGGGACGGCGGCAACGAGATCGGCTTCGGCAGGATCCACGACACGCTTTGCGCGCGCATGCCCGAGTTCAACCTGAAGGAGAAGACGGAGTGCGGCGGCGGCATCTTCACGGTGATGCCGGCCGATGTCCTGGTTGTCGGGACATCGTCCAACATCGGCTGCTACGGGCTCGTCGCGGCGCTCGCACTCAGGCGGGGCGATCCGGAACTGTGCCACACGCCGGAGGAGGAGCGCGCCATCACCGCCCTTGGCGTCGAGCTCGGGTTGACGGACGGCGGCAGCGGCAGGGTGATCGCCGCCGTCGATGGCGTGCCTGTGGAAGACAATGCGGCCGTCGTCCACCTCATGCGGGCCATCGTCCGCCGCGCGCTCGCCCGGCCCGGCGACCGGGGCTTCTAGGGCCGCTACACCCCGAAGGTGAAGCGGGAGCCCAGATTGGAGGCCACCAGCCGCTCCGGCATCCGCCGGCGCATGGCCTCGATGAAGGCCGCGCCGGTGCAGTGCATCGGGACCACCACGTCCGGGGCCAGGCGCTCCAGCTCGTCGATTGTGTGCTCGATATAGTCGGGCCTGGCCGTCGCCAGGTGGAAGCCGCCGATGACGGCGTGGAGCCTGTCCACGCCGGAGACCGCCATCGCCGTCTTCACGGAATTCACGATGCCGGCATGGCCGCAGGACGAGATCACGACCAGGCCCCGGCCTTGGACGATATAGCAGGTGGCGTGCTCCTCCGGGTGGCTGTCGCGCACCAGCTCGCCCCGGCGCTCCGCCTCGGAGAAATGGTCGTAGGGCGCAAGCATCGAGCCGCCGGTGACCTCCTCGAAGGTGTCGCGGGTGATGTAGCCCGTGGTGAAGGGGCCGGGCAGGGCATGCGGGTGCGGGCAGCAGACGGGAACCACGTTCTGCGCCACCAGGCTCGTCCGGTCGGGCGCGCCCCAGCAGACATATTCGCGCTTGCCCCCGGGC
>JAJEAZ010000016.1 GCA_022824105.1 Alphaproteobacteria bacterium | reverse complement strand
GCAAATCAGCCGCATCGAAATCACCCCGCAAGGCGATCGCCGCTCCCATCACCAGCCTCCAATTCAAGCCCACGACCTTGAATCAGAAATCCGACCGGAACGGAATCCCCCTCATGAGTCAGAAACCGACGCCGCTGGTATTATAGGTGGTCGCCGAACGGGGGCAATCGAGATCGGTTGTGCGAGACTAGCACAGCAAATTTGGAATTATGAAATTTCTAAGGCGAGTGATGCGAAATCGACATTGGCGAATATATATACAAGTGATGCTGAGTTTAGGACAAATTTTGAAACAAAAGAGGGGTTAACTAATCAAAAGGCGGTGTACATTTTGAGAGCAATAGAGATGGAAGAACGGAGGCGGATATACCAAGGTAGCGCCGGAGAGCTGCAAATCAGCCAAGCGCTGTCGCTCGAGCACGTATTGCCTAAGTCTCCGGGAGTAGACTGGAAACACGAGCTTGCGAAAGACCAGAAGCTTGCGGCGGAATGTACACTGCGATTGGGAAATGTTTGTCTGTTGGCGGGGGCCAGAAATAGAGAAGCCGGGAGGAGAGGATTTGAGGAAAAGAAGGTTATCTATAAGGAAAGCAACCTGTTGTCGACGAGAAAAATCGCGGAGTATGAAAATTGGGGAAGGGAGACGATTGAGGTGCATCAGAAGTGGTTAGCAAGTAGAGCTGTTGATATTTGGCGGTAGGCTTCTAAATCGGTCTGTAGAACGGTGATGTGTCCGTGGAAGGTCTCGCATGCTTTGATGCGGAAACCCCGGCCGCGAGTGGGCGCCCGGGGCTCATTCTTCAGCCCGAGAGAAGCGTCAGAGACGGAACAGGAGGCCGATTTCGAGGTTGTGGGAATCGTAATCGGCCTTGGTCCCGTCGAAGTCGGCTTCGCCGGTCGCGAAATAGCGGTAGCCGAACCGGGCCTCGGCGCTGTCGGACACCGGGTAGGTCAGGCCGAGCATCACCTGCCAGGCGAACACGGTGTCGTCGCTGGAACTGCTCGCGAACTCGTGGGTGTTGCCATCGAAGGTCAATGTGAATGCGTCTGTGGTCACATCGTGCTGGGCGAAGCCGAGGCCGGCGCCGAGATAGGGCCGCAGACCCCATGACGCATCGAATGCCACGATGCCGTTCGCCATCAGGCTGAGCGTCTTGAGATCGCCTCCGATCTCCAGGTCTCCCGAGGCAATGGAGTTGCCTTCGAATGTCAGGTCGAGATTCTCGTATTTGTCCCAGGACGACGACCGGTAGGCGAGCTCGATCTCGCCTCGCAAGCCGTTTGACGTCCCGTGCCCCACGGCCAGCGCAAAGCCGGGGCCGCTGTCGAGAGGAATGTCTCCCGTGAGTTTCAGGTCGCCTTCGGTGTAGGAGGCCGAGGGCTCTGTCGGCAGGACATAGAAGCCGCTCACAGAAGCGTAGAAGCCGTCGTTCGATTGCGCCGCCGCCACGCCGGGCGCGAACGCCAGCAGCAGCAAGGCCGGAAGAAGCCGTAACCGGAATTTCATGTGTTGGTCTCCGTGTTGCAGAACACGGCGCCGGCTGGTGCCGGGCCGTTGCAATCACCAACGCGCAAGCGTGTAGAGACCCCGCCTATTCGCCAGGCTCGGGTAGCTACTCCCTCGCCGGGTTCAGGCTGTTCTATTCAGCGGGCGACCCGACAGAGCGGGGCGCGTTAGTGATTGCGAGAATCAGTCTGCGTGGTGAAAAGGATCGATGCAAGGCCGGCATGGCCGCATTGACGCCGCCGCGCTCGTCCCCGGGCGCCCGGTGAGCCGGACTTCGGGGATGGGGATGGACAATTGGCGGCAGGACGGCAAACTCGAAGAGGGAGTTTTGTTCGAAAAATTTGAAATAATTCCCCATACAGGTTTGACGATGGACGATCATGGCCTATATTGGGTCAGGAGGGGCGGTATCCGGAGGCCGCTTCGTCTTCCGCGTCGGCGCCGGCGCGAAAA
The DNA here is from genome assembly GCA_022824105.1 of Alphaproteobacteria bacterium. Lineage (GTDB taxonomy): Bacteria > Pseudomonadota > Alphaproteobacteria > Bin95 > Bin95 > Bin95. The sequence goes on along the minus strand of JAJEAZ010000016.1, from coordinate 4,811 downwards.
AGACCCTGAGAAACCGACGGGAGAGGTGTGTCCGTTGACTCGCGCGCGCAATCAGGCGCGTGAACCGCGCCGGCGCGAAACGCCCGCCCGGGCCCGCGCGCAGGCGCGCGCGATACGCGCGGAAAAGGGTTCCGCCACAGCCAGGCCGGCGGCGGGGGAACAGAACGAAGTGGACACAGAAGGGAGAACGGGAACATGCCGAAGATGCAATGTATGGAGGCTGGAATGGATAGCCGGGGTCCCTGCCCGCAAGGGCAGCTTTATGCCTGAACGGGCAATCGGATATGTGCCGCGCGCATGCAGATCATGACAAATCATGACATATCGCCGGGGGTCCTGTCCGGCGCGGCGGTATCGGACGGCGGATCGGGGCGCAACCGCCGCCCCGGTGCCTGCCTGTCCTCGCCTCCGAATGGGGAAGCCGGGGCACAGCCCCGCCGCTCCGCCCCCGTCCGGAGCGGCGACCGAAACCCTGTGGACGAGTTCTTTTCGACCCGAACGGGTCGCGCTCTACCCGCCCTTCGGCGCGGGAAACGCCTGTTCCGGGCGGTAACCGGCGAAGCTCGACAGGACTTGCGCGTCGCATTCCCGCTGCCAGCGCGTGCCGGGCAGGACGGCGCTGACGCAAGGGTAGTTCTCGCGGAAGGCGGCTGTGCGCTCCGTGCTTTCGATGGCGATGGCGACCAGACCGGCCACGCGGCCCTCCTGGCGTTCGACCAGGGCGACGGCGCCTGCCATCGTGCCGCCGGTCTCGATCCATTGGTCGACCAGCAGCACCCGGGTTCCCGGGGCGAAGGCCGGCAGGCGCATCTCCATGTGCTGGGCCCGGCCGGAGTAGTTCGTGAACGCCACGCTGTCCGTATCGACGCAGAGCTTGTCCGCCTTGCGGATCGGCAGGAACCCGACACCCAGTCTCTCCGCCAGGGCCGCCGCCAGAACGAACCCCATGGCGTCCAGTCCCGCGACGACATCGGCCGCGACGCCTTCCAGATCGGCCTGCAGGTCGTCCAGCAGGTCGTGGAAGGCCGCCCCGTTGATGTAGATGGAGGTCGGGTCCAGCCAGGCGAACTTGTTGCCCTTGGTGTTCGGCGCCATCAGCCGGAGGTACCAACGGTCGTGGCGGGGGCCCTTATCCATGGCTGGCGATCTCCCGGGCGGTCCGCATCAACTGCGCCAGCCGAGCGGGGTCGATATTGTAGAAATCTCCCGGCCGGTTGATCCCGGTGGCGACCAGGAAAGCGTCGATGTCGGCATAACGCCGCGCATTCTCGGGCGTGACGCCGGAAGCCAGCGCCAGCGGCGCATCGCCAACGCCGGCCCTGAACTCGCGGACCTTCTGCAGGTTGGCTTCTTGCCCGGTCGCAACGCCGGAGGTCGTAACGACATCCATGAAGGGCGCGGCCTCGCGCGCGGCGTCCTGCCAGTGCGTCGGTTCCACGGGGCGTTGTTTCTTGAACGCCGTGCCGCCGAAATAGAGCCCCGGCCACCCGCTGCTTTCCCGCACGACGGCAATCTGCCGGGCTTCGGACGAGTCGCGCCCGGTCTCGTCGATCCGGGCATTGTCGGCCCAGTATGCATCGACCGGGCAGCCCGTCTTCTCAAGCTCGCCCAGAACCGGGAACGCTTCGCGGCCCGTGACAGCCAGGAAGTTGACCCCCATCCAGAGCGAAGGCCACGCGCTGCGGGTTTCGAGAACGACCGGCAGGAATTCGTCGACGCCGAAGTCGTGGTTGATCAGGAAACAGCCGGGGGCGCCCTCGCCGACCAGGATGCGGATGTTCTCGCTCACCTGTCCGGTATCCAGCGCATGGACCACGGGCAGTACGACCGGGCCCGACGCCTTGAAAAGCTTGTGAAATTCCCGACGTGTCATGCCGGGAATCTACCGTCCGAGCCGCCGGGCAGTCAAAAAAGTTCCTTGCCGCAATGCGCCCTTCGGGAGTTTGATGCGACCTGCAACCGACGGGAGATCGAATCATGAGCGAACAGGTGAACCTGACGCGCCGCAAGGTGCTTATGGCGACAGGCGCGACGGCGCTCAGCGCCCCGTTCGTCGGCCGCGCATGGGCCTCGACGACCGAGATCAACATGCTTGCCTGGTACGGCCATGGCGAGCCGGACATCGTCGGCGCCTTCGAGGAAGCCAACAATGTGAAGTTCAAGCCCAAATACTATGCCGGCGGCGACAACATGCTGGCGCTGATCGCACAGTCGCCTCCGGGCACCTACGACGTCATCCTCTCCGACGCCGAGTTCGTCCAGCAGCTGAACGCCGCCGGCTACATCGAGCCCCTGGACGTGAACGACTACCCGTTCGACGACATGCTGCATGACGACTTCCAGAAGTTCCCCGGACACTGGGACGGCGACACGCTGTTCTCGATGATGGTGCGGTTCGGGCATCTGGGCGTCAGCTACAACACGACCGCGATCTCGGCCGAAGAAGTCATGAGCTACAAGTGCTTCTGGAAGCCCGAGGTGAAGGGCAAGGTCGGGCATTTCGACTGGCACCTGCCGTCGCTCGGCATGATGAGCCTCTATAACGGCAACGGCGCGGGACTCTGGGACCTCGACGACGCCGAGTGGAAGGCGGTGCAGGAGACGACCATGAGCCTGCGTCCGCAGGTCGGCGGCTACTTCGACTATGGCGGCACCTTCAACAGCCTGAAGAACGGCGAGATGCTGGCCATGTGCGGCATCGGCGACTGGATTACGGGCGTGCTGGAAAAGGACGGCGCGCCGGTGGCCTCGGTCATTCCGAGCGAGGGCGGCATCCAGTGGACGGAGAGCTACTGCATCGGCAAGGACTCGTCCAAGGCCGACATGGTCAAGACGTTCATCCAGTACATGCTGAGCCCCGAGGGGCAGGTGAAGTCGGCGCAGATGGCTGCCTATCCGGGCAACTGCATCACCAAGGGCGGCCGCGCGGCGCTGGTGGCTGCGGACGGAGCCGAGGCGGAGCGCACCAACCAGGTGGACGGGAACCCGATGGACCCGATCGCCCTGATAAACGACGGCCGCATCCACTACCGCGATATTCCGATCAACCAGACGCTCGAGGACTGGAACGACTTCTGGTCCGAATACAAGAACGCCTGATGCCGGGCCGGTCACGTCCGGGGCCTTTCGCCGGGTCCCGGACGCTGCGCCGAAACCTCGCGCCAGAGCCGTGACGGCGCAGCGCTCCCGACGCCTTCCGTGCAGGTCCGGGCGCGCGCCGTGAACCGGTTCGCGCTCGCCTTCCGGCTGCCGGTCATCGTGTGGCAGGGGCTGTTCTTCCTCGGCCCGCTGTTCTTCATGATCGCGATGAGCTTCTTCCTGGTGAAGAACTACCGGATGGAGGAGGCGTTCGAGCTAAAAAACTGGGCGCGGATGCTCACCAGGGGCTATGTCTGGGACAGCTACTGGTACACCTTCGGCATGGCGGGCCTGGCGACGCTGGTGGCGACACTGGTGGCCTTCCCGGCCGCCTGCGCGCTTGCTTTCCGGGTGTCGGAGGCGGTACGGCGCTGGGCGATCTTTCTGCTCATCATCCCGTTCTTCACCTCCTATCTGGTGCGCACGTTCTCCTGGTATGTGATCCTGGCGGAATCGGGTGTCATCAATGCCGGGATCGGCGCCGCCGGGCTTGGCCCCTACACGATGCTCAACACGCCCTTCGGCACGGTCGTCGGCTACCTGACCCTGACATTGCCGCTGGTCGTCATCCTGCAGACCGTCTCGCTCGCCAATATAGACCTGAACCTCGTCCAGGCCGCCCGGAACCTCGGCTGTCCGCCCCGGCGCACGCTGTTCGCCGTGATCGTGCCGCTGGCGAAGGCCGGGCTCATCATCGCAGCGCTGTTCTGCTTCATCCTGTCCTTCGGGGATTTCGTCGCGCCCTATTATCTGGGCGGATCGAAACCGCCCACACTGCCGATACTGATTATCGACACCACGAAATCCGGCCAGCAATGGCCGCGCGCATCGGTGGTCGCGGTGATGATGATGCTCACGCTGTTCGCTATCGCCGCCACCTCCATCTGGCTGGCATACCGCAAGAGGCTGTCGGCATGAGCGCGCGGATCGGGACCGTCCTTCTGCTCGGCTGGCTGCTGCTGGTATTCGTCTTCATCTTCTCGCCGATCGTCGCGTCGGTCGTCTTCTCGTTCAACTCCGACAGGTTCCCGACGATCCCGCTGGGCTCCTTCACCACCCACTGGTACGACACGATCTTTGCCGACGCCGAGATCGGCGAGGCGGCCCGCAACTCGATCATCGTCTCGCTCTCGACTTCCGTTATCGCGACAACGCTGGGCTTCGCCACCGCCTATACCGACTATCGCTACAGCTTCCGCCTCAAGGGGCCGTATCTGGCGCTGATCCTGCTGCCGCCGACGATCCCGCTGATCATCATGGCGCTCGCCATGCTGGCCTGGCTGTCCTGGATCGGGGCGTCGGGCCAGCTCTGGTCGATCACCGTCGCCCATTCCGTGCTGACGGCGCCCTTCGCCATGGCGATCATCCGCCTGCGCCTGAACCAGATCGATCCGAACCTGGAGGCCGCGGCCTGGAACCTGGGTTCCTCGGAATGGCGGGCGCTCAGGTCGGTCATCCTGCCGTTCTGCCGGCCCGCCATCGTGTCCGCCGCCTGCCTGACCGCCGCCGTCTCCTTCGACGAGTTCGCGGTAGCCTGGTTCGTAAGCGGGCTGAACAAGACCGTGCCGGTGATCGTCCTCGAGATCGTCCAGGGCAATATCGACCCGCAGGTGAACGCCATCGGCTCGCTGGTGTTCCTGACCTCGATCACGCTGGTGGTGCTCGCCCAGATC
>JAJEAZ010000594.1 GCA_022824105.1 Alphaproteobacteria bacterium | reverse complement strand
AGATCGACGAGATAGGTGCCGCCGCCGAGGGTGAAGAGCTCGTACATATGTAAGGTGTCACCGGTTCATGGCTCAGCGCGACCCGGCCCCGGCGCCGCCGCGCGCGAACGCCAGCGCCGCGCGCAGATCGGCCGAGAGCGCACCCGCCAGCTCGGTCTCGATCAGGCGCAGCTTCTCGACCACCGCGAGCGCGGTGTTGAAGCGCGCGAGCCCCTCGTTCCTGTGCCGGGCGAGCGCCACCCGGTTGGCCCGCAGCCCCTCGCGCCACCTGCGCAACTGTTCGCCGTCGGCGATGTCGAGCGTGCCGGCCCGTTCCTCCACCGTGCGGTGGAGGTCCGAGAGCCAGACCTGCATCACGTCGAGCGCCACGGCCTCGGCCAGCGCGTCCATCTCCTGGTCGATCACCGCGCCCCGGTAGGCGGCGGCCGCGTTGGCGACCCGGTAGACCGGCAGCGTGGTCAGGTTGACGAGGGCGAGCGCCGGCGCGGGCACGGCGGTGTCGTTGCGCACCGCGTCCACCATGTCGCGCAGCAGCGCCGCGACCCGCGCCCGGAACCCCCGGTTGGCCGGCACCGCCGCCGTGCCGAGCGCCGGGTTGAGGCAGCGCGCGGCCTCGTCGCAAGCGTAGACCGGCAGCGCGCCGCCGCCCTCCATCAGGGTCTCGGTGATCCGCCGGTCGAGCGCCAGCGGCTCCAGGATGCGCACCCTGGGACCCGAGCTGTCGCCGTCCGAGGTCGGGGCCGTGACGATCACCGTGCCGGTGACCGCCATGGCGAACTCCGCCAGCTGCGTGTCGCCCGAGAGGAACGCCGAGGCCCGGATCGCCTTCCAGGCGTAGTTGACGTTGACCGGCACCTGGTCGGCCATGGCGCCGGAAGCGGCGGCCAGCGTCGAGTTGCGCTTGCCGTCGGCGCCGCAGCCGTGCTTCGCTGCCGCGTAGTCCGAGAAGATGCCCTGGCTGGTGCCGATCGCGGCGCAGATCGAGGCCGACGCCCGGTCGTTCTTCGACCACGCGGCGCCGACCAGCGCCTGGGCGGTCTCGCAGGAGTTGAGGTTCTGCGCGTTCACCCACTGCGCCAGCGCCCGGAGCTTCGCCATGGTCTCGGCGATCACCGGCGAGATCGTCTCCAGCGCCAGCTCGAAGGCGAACCCCGCGGCGTTCTGGGCCACCGCGCGCCCGAAGGCAATCAGCTGGTCGGAGTTGATGAACGAGAACGCGCCCGCGAAGGCGTCGATCCCGCCGCAGCCCGCACGGAAGCTCGGCAGGTTGACGGTGGCGACCTGTTCGGAGCGCACCGGGGCGCGGAGATAAAGGTTGCCCAGCGTCCAGTGCCCCGAGGCCTGGCCCCGGAACGCGGTCGGGCCGGTGGTGTTGACCGCCGCCCCCTGCCAGAAGCGGTTCATCTCCGAAAGCACGTCCGCATGCGCGGGAGAGACCGACAGCAGGAGGGCGGACACGGCAGCAGCCGCGATCTTCTTACACTCAGTAATCATGTCCCGTCTCCAGGGCGGTGAGGGCGAAGATCCGCTCCGCCATCTCGTCCTCGGCCATCACGCCGAAGCCGACCGGAACGACCCGCGTCGTCTTCGTGTCGAACAGCACCAGCGCGGGCACCGGCGCGGGGGAACGCCCCGGTCCACCGCCGAGGCCGAGCCGGGCGGCGCGCCCGTTGTCCGGCACCGCCTCCGGCCATCCCTCCAGCGCCTCGCCGGTGAGCGACACGGCCCGCACTTCGAGGCCGTGGCGCATGGCGAAGGCGCGCAGCAGCGGACCGAATACCTTGCAGCCCGCGCAGCCGGCATGGCCCAGGTAGATCAGCCCGTAGCGCTCGCCGAGACTTGCCAGCACCCGGTCGCGGGCCTGCCTGCGTTCGTCCGACCAGACCTGCTTCGCCAGCGCGCCGACCGGGCGCTTCAGCGTGTAGTCGAGCTCCGGCGTCGCCCAGACCGTGCGCCGGAACGCGTCCGAGAACGTGGCCGCGCGTTGCAGCGTCTCCTGCTGGAGGCGCAGATAGGCGGTCACCTTGGCGGGGGTGGGATCGAGGATCGCCTCGGCGCGCGCTTCCTCCAGCGCCTTGCGAAGCGCCTCGATGCGCTCCATTGCGGATTGCGCATTGCCGGGGGAGGGCGGCGCGGGCGGAGGCTCCGCCTGCGGCGGGTTTTCCCGCCGGTCGCAGTAGAAGTGCCAGCCGAGCGACGAGGCCGATCCACCATCCCCGCACCAGGACCGCCATTCCCCGCCCGTCGCGGTTGTGCCAAGCGCCGCCCAGACGCCGACCGCGGCAAGGGTGCGTGTCACCGCGCGCCTTGCCGCGTATCTCGCGCGCCGCGTCATCACTGGCCCCGGCTGTAGAAGTCGCGGATGCGGATGCGCATGGCCTGGCCGGTATCGTCGGCGTCGGGCAGCGACACGGACGGCTCCCTGGACCCGTCCATCAGGTCCTCGGTGAACTCGGACAGGTCGAGGCTGGCAAAGTCGATTCCCTCGATCTCCGCTACGGTGAGGCCCCGGCAGCTCGACCAGCCGATGCCGAGCTGCGACCGCCCCTGCTGCTGCAGGATGCGCCCGAGCTTCGAGCCGAACACGCACCAGGCCCGCGACCGGCGGATGCAGACGCCGAAGAAGGTGCGCTTCGAGCAGTACTTGCCGAGATAGTGGGTGTTGCCGGCGTTGCGCTCCTTCGCCAGCTCGATTTCCGAGGCCGAGCAGTTGCCGAGCCCGACCAGCAGGCCCGAGTTCCTGCAGCAGTTCGCCAGCCCGAACAGCTTGATGTGGCAGGCCCGCCGCTTGCCCGTGAAGAAGCTCATGTCCTGGCGGTCGAACTCGTCGCCGCCCAGCTCCAGCGCCATGTTCAGCCGCGTCGTGGCCTCGACGAATCCCGTGTTGGCCTCGCTCCGCACCGTCTCGCAGCCGGCGCCCACGCAATACGTGACCTGCCCGCAGGACCCGCCGTCGTCCGCATCGGCGAGGTCCGCGCCGCAGTCCACGGTGCTGCCCGAGGCCAGCCCGTCCGCGCGATGGGTCGGCGCCTGCGGCGACGCCGCGATGCCTTCCGAGCGCGTGACCGCCGGATCGCTCGCCGGCACGTTCGCGGACGGACGCGCGGTCACCCCCTCGGTCACCGCTCGTCCGGCGACCCCGCCGGGATCGTGGGGGTCGGCGAGGCGGGCGCGGACTGCGTCTTCCAGACCGGACGCCGTCAGGTTCCGTTCGGGCACGTTCGTTCCCGCATAGCCTGGCACCTTGCCGGCGCTGGCCGCATCGCGTGCGATGGCGCCGGCCGCGCCCGCGCCCGCATTGCCAATGGCCCGCGCCGCCGCCCTGGGGTCCTCTGCCTTCGCCACCATGCCCGACACGAGCCACAGCATCAGGCAGACCAGCACGAACATCGCCACCCAGGTCAGCAGGCGCACCACCCGCGTTCCGCGGTCGATCGCGATCTCGATGCGGTCGCGTGAAGGATCGGATTGTTCCGTCACGGCTGCACCCTCCCCAGTCGTTCCAGATGGCGGCGCGCCGCCTCGCGCCCGACCGCGCCTTCGTCCGCCACCGTTTCCAGCGCGGCCGCGAGGCCGATGTTGCCGCTCACCAGGTCATGCGGCGGGGCCGGATCGTCCATGCAGCCCCGGCTCTCGCATGGCGGCACGGGGGAACGCCCCGGTCCGCCGCTCGGCACGACCACGACCGCCGGCACCCGTTCGATGCCGAACAGGCGGAACAGGCGCGGGTCGATGGCGACGCCGGCCTCCGCGCCGCCGAGGCGCGCGCCGATTTCCTTGACCGTCTCCCGCATTCCGCCTTCGCCGACCCCGCGCAGCACCAGCGACGCGCCCACCGCCGCGGCATCGCGCGCCCATTGCCGCCACGACGCCGCAGGCACCGACAGGCTGGTGAAGATGAGGATTTCGGGGGTGGCGGCACGCGGACCGGAGAAGGAGCCGGCATGGCGTTCGGCCGGGAGCGGCGCGGCGGAGGTCACGCCGTCCCCGAACCCTCCGGGATCCGTCCGCCGTGCCGCCTCTTCGGCACGCTCCAGAGCGCGGTCGATGATCGAACGGGTCCACTCGCTCAGCGCGTCCTCGCCATTTCCTCCAGCCTTGTGCAGCACCTCCTCGACCAGCCGCGCCGCAGCCGCGTCGCGCTTCGTGGCCGATGCGGCCGCAGATTCGTCCGCCCGGGCCGGCGAGCAGCAGCCGGCGAGCAGCACCGTGAGCAACGCGGCCGGGCCGGCGATGCGGCAACGCTTCAGGATGGCGGCAGGCGACATTCGGGAGACCTCACAAGATGCAGCAGTTGCGTTTTCTGAACAGCAGGTAGCCGAAGCTCTCGCCGGAGACCGGCAGTTCGCGAAAGCGTTCCCAGAGCACCGAGGAGCGCCCCGTCGGGTTGCAGCCGGTCATGGGGCTGGTCGCCGGCACGGGCTCGGTCATCTGCCAGCGGTACTGGCTCTTCTTCATGATCGGCATGGGATACCCCCCGCAGAGCGCCGCGGAGCCCGACGTGCCCCAGGCGAGGCCGGCCCGGTGCAGCCGGTAGACCAGCCGCTGGGCCGCGAGCAGCGACGCCTGCACCCCGCCGACATGGGCCGCCACGTTGCCGGTCAGCGGATACATTCCGCCCTGGCACCCCGCGCACCAGAACAGCGGATCGAGCGGCAGCCCGGCCGAGGACGCGGCGCAGTCGGCGGCGCAGGCCGCCTGCGCCGGCAGGTTGGCGAACAGCGCCGCCTCCGGGTTCAGGAGGAAGGAAAGCTCGTCGTCGAGCCAGGCCGGGTCGAGTTCCGAGACCCAGGCGATGTCGAGCCCGCCGCCTTCCAGGCAGCCGAGGTCGAGCAGCACGCCGATCCAGGACAGTAGCGGATACATGTAGTAGTGCGCGTGCCAGACCGAGCCCTGCGCGCCGTCGCCGCCCGACGACCCGGTGCGCCCGCGCGCGGCGGGCAGGCCCGGATCGACGGTGAGCCCGCCGAGGTTCGGGAAGCACCAGGGCACCCGCGTCACGTCCATCAGCCGCGCCGGCTCCCACACCCCGAGCGAGAGCCCGATGCGCGGGATCGGCGAGCCGCACAGGCAGATCGGCGAGGAGGGGTTGGGCGTGTCCGGCGCACCGGTGGCGCTGCCGATCGTGATGGGACCGATCGAGATCGGGAACAGACACTCCCAGCACACGTCCGAGATCGGGTTGACGAAGCGCCCGGTGCAGGTCTGGGCCGACGCCGCGCCGGACCACAAGACCGCCGCCAGGACGAGTGCGCCCGGCAACGCGAAGCGCCGGCTCACGCCGCGGCCTCGCCGCCCTGCGGGTCGTCCGGCGCGCGCCGCCCCGACAGGATGTTCACGGTGTCCTGCCGCCGGGAGACGACGATCTCGGTGACCGCCCGCTCGTTGTCCTCCCTGTCGCGGAAGGCGCGCGTCGCGATCCTTCCCTCGACCAGCACCGCATCGCCTTTCCTCAGCATGGTCTCGACCGCCTTGACCGCCGGCCCGTACACCACGATGCGGTGCCATTCCGTCGCCTCGCCGGGCCGGCCCTCGCGGTCCTTCCATTTCTCGGTGGTGGCGAGGGTGAACACCGCCGCCCTGCCGCCGTTGTTCAGATCGCGCAGCTCGGGGTCGCGCCCGGCGTGGCCCAGCAGCGTCGCCCGGTTCATGTTCAGCATGGCTTCAGTCCTCCCGTTCGGGGTCGTCCCGGTCCTCGACCGGGATCTCCGTGATGCGCAGCCGCGTTCCGTCCTGCGCGACCAGGCTCGGCGTCGCCGCGATGCCGAACCGCGCGGCGAGACGTCCGCCCGTGTCGAAATAGAAGGCGCGGCGATGCTTCCGCATGAGGTCGAGCGGCCGTCCCGCCAGCAGCACGATCTTCGCGGAGCGGTCATGGGCCAGCGCCCAGGCGATTTCGGCCGCGCGCCTGCCGTCGACGAACAGCAGGTCGCGCGTGAGCCCGACCCGCTCCAGCGGGTCGACCCGCGTCCCGGCCGCGGCGATGAGAATCCCGTCCGGCGTGCGGATGTCGCGCTCGACGACGATGGCGGGGTCGAACGTCCGGCTGCGTTCTTCCCTTGCCGGCGCGATCCCCGCAACCGGCTCCGGCTCTTCCAGTCGCGAGCGCGCGCGCTCGCGGGCCTCGGCCTCGAAGCGCGCCAGCGCGCCGGAGCGTTCCATCTCCAGCAGGCGCGCCTCGATTTCGGCGAGAAGGTCCGGTTCCGCGATTGGCCACGTCGCGCCCCGCACGCCGAGGTCCTTGGCCGATGCGGCGGTCGGAATGCCGGCGGCCAGCGTCGCGGCAAGCAGCATGGCGACGGCCGGCACCGTCGGAAATGCGCGCCTCATCGCGCCGCCTCCACGGGCGGCGTTCCCGCAGTCGGTCCCGCCACGTCGTCGTCCGAGGGCTGCGGCAGGATCGTCGCCCGACCCGCCTCGTCCGGCACGATGTCCTCCGGGCCGACCAGCGGCCCCTCCAGGCCGAGCCAGGGAACATCGGGCATCGCAATGGCCCGCCCGAGGATGCGCGCGGCAGGCGCCAGCCCGATCTCCGCGTAGCGGCTGTCGTGGGAGTCGACATGATCGGCGTGCAGGTAGTAATGGCCGGGCGGAATCGTGCCCGGCGCGATCGCCGCGAGCGGCCGGCCGTCGAGCGCATGGGTCTTCGCGCGCGCAACCGCAACGCCGTCGAGAAGAACCGTGCCGTCGTCTCCGACCTCGATGCGCATGCCCGGCACGCCGCGCACGGTCTTGAGATACGGCACCGGCGAGTCGACGGATTCCGGCGGCTCGAACAGCACGCGGTCGCCGATCTCCGGCGCCGCGCCGAACAGCGGGAACGCGGCGTAGCCCCAGGCTTCGTCCGACCAGCTCGCGTTGACATGCACGCGCGAGGCCGCGGCCAGCCAGAGGGCCGCCAGCGCGATCATGACCGCGAGTCCGATCCTCCGGCGCCGCGCGGCGACCGTCTTCAGATCGAATATCGGACGCGTCGCGCTCACCGGCCGTCCTCCAGCGGCGGTGCCGTTCCCTCCGCCCGGTCGCGAGCGAGAATCGCCGCGAGCGTGCCCTCCACCTCCGGCGTCAGGTCCGGCGCCCCGGCGGCGACGGCGCGCGCCGGCAGCAGCACGACGCCACGGCGCTCGGCCACGCGGTTGAGCGCGGCCTCCAGCGCCTCGCCCCAGGCCCGCACGTCCTCGCCGGTCTTGCCTTCGCTCGCGGCACGGGTCGTGTACGCGGCCGTCATCTCGCCGAACCGCACGGAGGCAATGCCCGGCGCCGGCTCGACGCCATATCGGAGCATCGCCGCCGCGACGGCCGCCGCCACGGCGCCCGAAAGCAGCACGGCGGACAGCAGCACCGGCCAGCCGGGGTCCGAGCGCGTCATGTCAGGCTTGCGCGGCATCCGCCCCGCCCGACCCGTCCGTGCGGGAGATGCGCCCGCGCCGCCCGGCCTCCGGCCCGGCGAGCGCCCGGAAGCGGGTGAGCCAGGCCGCCGCCGCCCTGTCCGGCGGGAGGCTGCGGATACGGCGCTTCAAGGGCGGGAAGGCGACGCCGGCGCCCACCGGCGCATCCCCGTCGAGCAGGTCGCGGGTCTCGGCCGCCGCCGCCATGCGCGTGACGAACTTCAGCAGCTCCGCCGGCTCTTCCTCGATCACCGCATCGAGGCCGGCCGCCTCGCGCACCGCGGTCTCGATCCCGGTGGCGAGCTTCCCGGCGCGTTCCGCCGCGCGCTGGGAGTCCGGCAGGCGCCCCCGGAGCCATGCGGACGGCGCATTCGCGATGAGCGCGTGCAGCGCGAGCCGCCGCCGGTCCTCTTCGCCGAGCCCGTCGAGCGCCTCGATTTCTTCCGACACGCTCACCGCGTGCGCCGCCACCGAGTGGTACTGGCGCAGGCACCCGCCCCGGCGGCAGGTGTTGGCCAGCACATGGGCCAGCGCCTCGAAGTCGACATCTTCCGCCGTGACGGTCTCCGGATCGTCGGGCCAACTGAGCGCCCGTTCGGCGGCGGCGGTCTTCGCGGTCATGGGGTTGCCTCCGTTTCGGATGGTTGGGATTGGCCGGCAGCGGCGGAGACGGCGTCCCCGGCGCGACGAGCGTCGTCCCCGTGGGGAGCGTCCCCGGCGAGCCGGTCGATGGCCTCGACCGTGGAGAGCCCCTCGGCCTTCAGGCGCTCGACCGCCGCGAAGGCGGGGCCGCGCGAGGAGAACAGGGCGACCGACCAGGCATCCAACACGAGCCGCGCCACCCGCCAGCCGTCGGGTCCGTGCAGCACCAGCTCGGCATAGCGGCCGTCGGCGGTGGTGAGGCTCTTGAGCGCGCGCTCCATGCCCGGATCGCAGTGGATGCGCTTCTCGGATTTCAGGAGCTCGACGGATTCGTCCTTCTGGGCGAGGAAGATCGTCCAGTCCGAGTTCTCCCAAGCCGCCCGCGCGGCGGGGTTGGCGTAGTAGTCGTTGACGCTCTGAGTGCCGGTGATGAGCGAGCCGCGATACTTGCGGGCGCGGCGCGCCGCGCCTTCGAGGAACGCCTTCGAGTCCTCGCCCGACAAGAGGTCCCAGGCCTCGTCGATGACGATCGCCTTCGCCCGGGTGCGGGGGCCGTGATACATGCGCTGGGTGGCGAGGAAGACCACCAGCATGAGCACCACCGCCTGCACGTCGCCCCGGCCCTTCAGTTCCGCGAGCTCGAAGACGGTGAGCGCGGCATCGAGCGCCGGGGTCTCCGAGCCCGCGAACAGCCGCCCCATCGCCCCGCCCGGACACCAGGGCCCCAATGCCGTCGCCATGTCCTTCGCCCGCCGGTCGTCGCGGCCTTCGAGGCTCTTTCGGACCGTCCCCAGATCGGCGTCGTTGCCGGCTTCGTCCCAGGCCGCCGCGATGGCTTCGGCGATCAGCGCCGCCTCGATGTCGTCGATGCTTCCCCGGCGGCGCGCCATGCGCCCGATGACGCCCGCCAGCATGGCGAAGCATTCCTCCCTGTAATCGCCGTCATGCGCGGCGGTGCCCGAGTCGATCATGGCGAAGGGGTTGAGGCAGGCCGGGTCCTTGCCGAAGGCGATGAAGGCGCCGCCGAGGGCTTCCGCCGTGTGCTGGAACGAGCGCCCGTCGTCGATCACCACGGCCTCGCCGCCGGCCCCGATCAGCCCGGTCACCAGCTCCTGCATCAGCACCGACTTGCCCGAGCCGGACTTGCCGGTGACGGCGACGTTGTAGTTCCCCGCCTCGTTTGCGAACGGAGACCAGCAGGCCGGTTGCCCCCGTCGCCCGATGAGGAAGAGCGCCGGGGGATTGTCCGGGTCCGCCGGCTGGCCGCGCCATTCGCCGTGCAGGGGGCTGAGATTGACCGCCGACGAGGTCAACAGGGTCTTCATCCTGCCCATGCGCTCCAGGTCGGCGTCGAGACCGCCCGCCGAGGCCATGGGCAGGCAGGCGAGCCAGGACGGGAGCTGGACGTAGCGCTCGGCGTTCACCCGCCAGCCCTGGCCGTGGTAGATGGCGCGCACCGCCTGCTCGGCCTCGTCGAGCGCATCGAGCGGCGCGTAGACGGCGGCCATGTAGCAGGCGCGGACCAGCTTCTCGCCGTCCTTGATCCGCTCGGTGACGGTCTGCCAGTCCCTGGCCTTCTCGGGCAGGCCCGGGAGGTAGCGCGCGATGCCGGTGCCGGCCTGCTGGGTGGCCCGCGCCGATTTCAGGAACGCCTTCTCGCCCGCCGCCTCGTCGCCGGTCATCACGGTCAGGCAGGTCAGCACCGGGCAGCCGGGCTGCAAGAAATCGCGGTGGAAGTCGCCGATCAGCGCGTTGCCGCGCCAGCCCGGCCAGACCTCCGGGAAGGCCACCGCACTGAGCACCCGGACGGCGATGTCCTCGCCTTCCGGGGACACGCGTGCCGGCGACCGGGGCGTTCCCCCGGACTGGAGCGTTCCTCCATGGTGGAAGGCGAGGCCGGTGGGATGGACCGTGAGCGCGCGGCCGGGCGCGATGCACTGCTCGTGGAGAGGATCGCGCGGCGCCCAGCGGCGTGCGGGGCGCTCGGTCTCTCCGTCGCGATACCCCTGAATGTCCGGCGCGACCAGCTCGGCCGCCAACGACAGGAGCGCGTCCGGCCCGACGCGCCGGGCGGCGGCGCCGGCGGAAGCGAGCGTGCCCTCCAGCGCCCGGCGGAAGGCGCCGAGCGCGGTCTCGGCGGCGGGGCCGGGACCGGCCGTGAGGCAGGCGGTGACGAACACCCGGTAATCGGAGAGCGTGAAGGGCGGCCCGCCCGCGTGCAGCCGGCGCCAGCCGCCGGAGGCGAGCAGGTTGCGGCGGCCCCGGCTCATGTGCGCCAATGCGCCGCCGGCACCCGAACGCGGCTCCGCCCAGGCGCGGCTCGCCGCCCCGAAGCGCGGGCTCGCCCAGTGGATCACCTGTATGGTGCAGCGCTCGGGCGCCGCGTCGGCGAGCGTACCGCCAAGCGCCCCCAGCGTCTCGGCGTCGATGCCGGCGAACGGCGGCAGCTCGAGCACGAACCCCACCGATGCCGCGTTGACGTAGAGATCGCCGGACTCGTCCCAGGCGCGCCAGGGCAGCAGCGCATGGAGCGCGGCGGGCATCTCCGGCGGCGACCAGGGGCCGGGCGCCTCCGGCCCCTCGAACAGCTCCAGCAGCCGCTTCACCGCCCGAGCCTCCAGCCGGCCG
>JAJEAZ010000615.1 GCA_022824105.1 Alphaproteobacteria bacterium | reverse complement strand
CAGGTGATGACCTTCCCCTACAGCTACGCCTTCGGCGCCTACAGGCATCACGAAGTCGCCAAGTGGTACACGGAAGGCATGGCGCTGGGTTCGGTCTTCTGCCCGCAGCTCATGAGCGTCACCGCCTACAACGCGCTGCCGGACGAATACCGGGCGCTGTTCAACGACGAGATGAAGTGGAACTCCTACGACGCATTGATCTCCGCTTACGTGGAGGCCGACAAGAAGTGGATCCCGATCTACGAGAAGGCCATGGAGCGGGTGGAGTTCACCAAGGAGCAGCATGCCGAGTTCGTGAAGATCGGGGCGCAGCCCGTCTGGGACGAGTGGGTCGCCACGAACCAGGACAAGCTCCCCGCGCAAGAGCTTCTCGACTTCGTTCTCGAGCGCGCAGCGCACCACAACAAGGCAGCCTGAAGGCCTGAGTTGTCATGAGTCTGGGTGGGGCCGTTCCGTTACGAACGGCCCCATTCTCTTGTTTGCACAATAAGGGGAGGAAGCGAGCTCTATGGCTCAAGCTCAGTCACAGAACGGGCGCCAGAGCGGCGCCTTGTCGGCTATAGATCGCTTTTTCGGCCGCATAGAAGACGCCGTCACAATTATCGCGGCAGCGTTTATCTTCATATTGATGCTGTTTGTCGTCTGCGAAGTCATCGGCCGATATGTATTCAACAGGCCGATTCCGGGAGCGATCGACTGGATTGAAGTCTATATGGCGACCTTCGCCTTCCTTCCCGCAGCCTATGCGCAGCGGCTGGGCGTTCATGTTCGCATGGAACTGGTTGTCGCGAAGATGCGCGGCAGGTTGTTGTGGGGCGTCGAATGCTTCGCCGTCTGCATCGGCGTCGTCTATTGCCTCATCATCATCGACAAGAGCTGGGAGCACTTTCTGAGGTCCATCATCGAGGGAGACAGCACGATCGATGTGCAGCTCCAAACCTGGCCCGGAAAGCTGGTCGTCCCCGTTGCGCTCGTGCTGCTTTGCGTGCGGCTGATCATCCAGGTGTGGGGCTACGGCCGGCTGGCGCTCGATCCCGACAGAGCCCCCGTGGCGGTGCCGGTGATATTGGACGCCGCTGAGCACGCAAGGGCGGAAATCGAAGAAGTCATGGGTAGAGAAAGCACGGACCCGACGGATCCGCCCGACGGCGGCTCGAAGGCATAAGGGGGCAGTCATGGATCCGTTCAATGCAGGTCTGGTGTCGGTCGCGGTCATCATCGGGATGGTCGTGCTCGGCGTTCGCGTCGCCTATGCGTCAGGAATTGCGGGCGTTGTCGGGCTCATCATGCTGCGGGGCTACGACCCCGGCGCCGGCCTCGCGGGCCTGCTCGCCCATTCGCAGGTCAGCCACGTCACCCTCTCGGTGCTGCCGATGTTCATCCTCATCGGCTTCCTGGCCTTCTATGCCGGGCTGACGCGGAGCGCGTTCTACGCGGCGCGTTGCTGGCTCGGCACCTTGCCGGGCGGCCTCGCCGTCGCGACCGTGTTCGCGACCGCCGGCTTCGCAGCGGTGTCCGGCGCCTCGACGGCGACCGCCGCCGTGTTCAGCCGCGTCGCGATCCCGGAGATGCTGAAATACGGCTACGAGCGCAGCCTCGCCGCCGGCGTGGTTGCCGCCGGCGGCACGCTGGCGTCGCTCATCCCGCCAAGCGCCATTCTGGTGATCTACGCCATCATCGTCGAGGAATCGGTCGGCGCCCTGTTGCTTGCAGGCTTCATACCGGGCGCGCTCTCCGCGGTCATCTATGCCGTGCTGATCATCTTCCGCTGCAAGCTGAATCCCAAGCTGGGCGCGCCGGTCTCGGCGGTTCCGCTGGCCGAAAAGTTCCGGTCCCTGATCGGCGCCTCGGGCATCTTCTTCGTCATCTTCATCATCCTGGGCGGCATCTACACCGGCGTGATGACCCCGACCGAGGTCGGCGGCGTCGCCGCATTCGTGATCTTCCTGATCGCGCTTGCGAAGCGGAATATGAGCCTCGGCAACCTGCGCGAATCGCTCATGGAAACCGCGAAGCTCACGGTTTTCATCTTCACGATCATCTGGTCGATCCTGATCTATGTGCGGTTCCTCGGCTTCTCGGGACTGCCGGAGGCGTTCGCCACATTCATCGTCAGCATCGACGTGCCGCCCATCGTCGTGATGATCCTGATCCTGCTCGCCTATGTCGTGCTCGGCATGTTCATGGACGGCATCGGGATGCTGCTGCTGACCCTGCCGGTCGTCTATCCGGCGGTCACGGCGCTCGGCTACGACCCGGTCTGGTTCGGCATCATCATCGTGAAGATGGTGGAAGTCTGCCTGGTCACGCCGCCCATCGGGCTCAACTGTTTCGTTGTGAACGGCGTGCGCCCGGACATTCCGCTGGAGGAGGTCTTCAAGGGCATCTGGCCGTTCTTCGTGGCGGACATCATCACGGTCGCCGTGCTCGTCGCCTTCCCCGGCATCGTGCTCTGGCTGCCGCGATTGATGATCCAGAACATCACCGCATAGCCTCCGGCCGGCGCGGTTTTCCGCTCAGGAAAGCCGCGCCGCCAGCCCCATCGGCTCGTCGCGGAACAGTGCGGCCGGCATCTCGCGAAGGTCGCCGGACACGCGCGGCCGGAACGCCATCCGCGCCAGCACATCGCGTTGGAGATCGACGCCGGGAGCGATTTCCACCAGCACCGGCCCGGCCTCCTCTATGCGGAAGACGCAACGCTCCGTCACCGCGAGGATCGACTGCCCGCGCGCCAGGCCGGCGCGGGCGTTGAAGCTCACCTGCTCCACCGCCTCGACGAACTTGACCGGGTCGCCGTCCTGCCGGATGTCGAGCCGGCCGCCGCCCACGCGGATGTCCGCCTCTCCCGCCGAGAACTGGCCGCAAAACACCACCCGCTTCGCGCCCTGCGTCACATTGAAGAAGCCGCCGATGCCGGGTATGCGCGTCCTGAGCTTCGACACGTTGACATTGCCGGCCGCGTCCAGCTCCGCCATGCCGACGAAGGTGATGTCCAGACCGCCACCGTCGTAGAAGTCGAACTGGTAGGTGTTGTCGATGACCGAACTCGGATTGATCGCAGCGCCGAAGGAAAGCCCGTAAGCGGGATAGCCGCCCGTTGCGCCGGACTCGACCGTGAGCGTGAAGGCGTCGCCGCAGCCCTCCTCGCCGGCGACGGTCGCCACATATTCGGGCGCGCCGACGCCGAGATTGACCACATCGCCCCGCTGCAATTCCATGGCCGCGCGCCGGCCGATGAGCTTCTTGACCGACAGCGGCAGCGGCCGCCGCCCGCTCATGTCCGCGCGCACCTCGCCGGAAAAGACCGGGTCGTAGGCGGTGGCGAAGGTCTGCGGGTGGTTTTCCGGGCGCGCGACGACGACGCGGTCCACAAGATGGCCGGGGATCACCACCCGCCTCGGATCGAGCGAGCCGCGCTCCGCAATGCGCTCGACCTGCGCCAGGACGATGCCGCCGGAGTTGCGCACCGCCTGCGCGAAGCTCGGACCCTGGAAGGTGCCGATCTCGCGCTCCATGGTGATGTTGCCGTCCGGGTCCGCCGTCGTGCCGCGCAGGAGGCCGGCGTCCAGCCGCATGGACGGGTAGAACAGCCAGTCGCGGCCCTTCAGGCGCACGCGCTCGACATAGTCCTCGACCGTGCGGGCGTTCACCCTGCCGCCGCCATGCTCGGGATCGACGAAGGTGCCGAGGCCCACATGGGTCACGAGGCCGGGCCGCCCCGCCGCAGTCTCCCGGTAGAGCTGGACGATGACGCCCAGCGGCAGCAGATAGCCCTCGATCTCATTGTCGATCAGCCGGCGCTGGAGCATCCGGTTGAGGTTGAGATAGGAGGTGACGAGCCGGCGGATCATGCCGTCATGGCGCAGGCGGTCGAGCCCGCGTCCGCGCGTATCGCCGGAGCCGGTCGAGGCGATGACGGTCAGCTCGCGCGGCTCGCCGGTCTCCAGGAAGCGGGCTTCCAGGGCCAGCAGCAGTTCTTCCGGGCAGACCGAGCCGACGAACCCGTCCACGCCCAGCACCGCGCCGGACGGCACCAGCGCCGCGGCCTCCGCAGCCGTCACGATCTTGCTCATGGATTGGCTCCCGGTGAGACGAAAACCGCAGCGGGTCAGTCCGCTTGGGCCGGCACGGCGGTGAAGCCGACCTGCCCGAGGGGACCGAAGTCCGCGAGCACTCGTGCGCCGGGCCGGATTGCGGCGACGCCGGTGCAGGTGCCGGTGGTCACGCGGTCGCCGGCGCGCAGGCCGTCGCCGCGCTCGCGCAGATGGTTGGCGAGCCAGAGCAGCACCAGCGCCGGATCGCCGAGCGCCAGCGCCCCGGTTCCCTCGGCGACCATCTCTCCGTCCACCGAAAGCGCCACGCCGGCATCGCGCAGGTCCCGGTCCCGCCAGTCGGGCCTGGCCTCGCTCTCGACGAAAGCGATATTGGCGCCGAAATCGGCCGTCACGCCCTCCCGGCCGAGCCCGGCGAGCCCGCCCTCGAAGCGCGAACCGACGACTTCGATGCCGCCGGCGACGCCCATGACTGCAGCCAGCACCTCGGCGCGCTCGAACGGCGCCTCGCGCGGCGGCAGGCCCTCGCCCATGACGAACACGAATTCGCCCTCCACGGCCGGCGCATGCGCGGCAAAGACGGGCACTTCCGCGCCATGCTCGAAGCAGAAGGGTTCGAGCAGCGCGCCGGCGCCCGGCCGGTCGGTGCCGAGCTTGCGCCGGGCTTCCGCGCTGGTGGAGCCCACCTTCCAGCCGGCGCGCGCATGGCCGGACGCCCGCACCGCCTCCTCCTGGACCCGGTAGGCGTCGTCCAGACCGGCGAGGTCCTGCCTCGCAGCCGCCTCGACCAGGGTTCCGCCCCGCCGGGCCTCCCACAAGCGTTGCGCCAGATCGGCCATCCGGTGCCTGCCTTTCTTCCGCTTCGACGAACGGCGCCGCAACCCTATCCCGCCCGACTGCCCTGCGAAAGGA
>JAJEAZ010000505.1 GCA_022824105.1 Alphaproteobacteria bacterium | reverse complement strand
GCCCGGTCCGGGCTGACCATCTGGACCTTCTTCATCAGGTTGAAAAACATGGCGGCAGCCTGCGTGCGGGTGGGACAGTTCTGCAAGTATAACCGGTTGTCCCGGCGCTGCAGCGGTTTATATTTCCCGCAACGCAGTTCGTCGGATCCGCTCATGGACCTCGGCAAAGCCAGACGCCCGAAGCTATTCCACGCCACGACGCCGGGCGCCTGTCCCTATTTGCCGGAACAGCTCGAATGCAAGCTCGTCATCGAGCTTGGCGACCCCGAGGCCGGTTCCCTCTATACGGATCTTTCCCGCGCGGGCTTCCGGCGCAGCTACGGCTACGCCTATCGCCCGGCCTGCAAGAGTTGTTCGGCCTGCGTGCCGGTCCGCATCAATGTCGCTGCCTACCGGGACAGCCGCTCGCTGCGGCGGGTTCGCCGCCGTAATGCCGATCTTGAGGACATGCTGCGCCCGGCCGTCGGCACGGCGGAGCAGTATTCGCTCTTCCGCCGTTATCAGTCGGGCCGGCATACGAGCAGCAAGATGGCGGCGATGACCTTTTCCGATTTTCGCAGCATGGTGGACGAGACACCCGTGTCGAGTTTCGTCCTGGAGGTCCGAGACGCCTCGAGCCGTCTGCTCGCCGCCTGCCTTGCGGACTGGCTGGAGGACGGGCTTTCCGCCGTTTACAGCTTCTTCGATCCCGCCGAAGCGCGCCGGAGCCTCGGAACCCTCATGATCCTGCGCCTGATCGATATTGCCCGCGCCGCCGAACTGGATGTCGTTTATCTGGGCTACTGGATTTCGGGCAGCGGCACGATGGACTACAAGCAACGATTCCCGGCGGTGGAACAGCTGGTGGATGCCCACTGGACGCCCCTCGGGCCTTAGCTGTTCGCCGCTTTCCGCACCCGGCGGTCCGCCGGCGAGAAGAGGTTTGCCATGAAGCTGAACGATCCGTCCCTGCTGCGGCAGCAGTGCTATATCGACGGTGTCTGGTGCGACGCCGACAGCGGCGAAACGGTTGCGGTTACGAACCCGGCGACCGGCGAAGTGCTGGGCACGGTGCCGAAGATGGGTGAGGGCGAGACCCGCCGCGCCATCGAAGCGGCCGAACGCGCCTGGCCGGCATGGCGGGCGAAGACCGCGAAGGAACGGACCGCCATCCTGCGCCGCTGGCACGACCTGATGATGGAGAACCAGGAAGACCTGGCCGTGCTCATGACTGCGGAGCAGGGCAAGCCGCTCGCCGAATCGCGGGGCGAGATCGTTTACGGCGCCTCCTTCATCGACTGGTTCGCCGAGGAAGGCCGGCGCGTTTACGGCGACACCATCCCGCAGCACCAGCCGGACAAGCGCATTCTGGCGATCAAGCAGCCGGTCGGCGTGTGCGCGGCGATCACGCCGTGGAACTTCCCGAACGCGATGATTACCCGCAAGGCCGGTCCCGCGCTTGCCGCCGGCTGTCCGATGGTGCTGAAGCCGGCCTCGGCAACGCCGTTCTCGGCATTGGCGCTGGCGGAGCTGGGCGAGCGGGCGGGTATTCCGAAGGGAGTCTTCAGCGTCGTCACCGGCGCATCGGGCGCCATCGGCGCCGAAATGACCACGAGCCCGATCGTGCGCAAGCTGTCCTTCACCGGTTCGACCGAGATCGGCAAGGTGCTGATGGCGCAGTGCGCGAGCACCATCAAGAAGGTGTCGCTCGAACTCGGCGGCAATGCGCCTTTCATCGTGTTCAACGATGCGGATCTGGACGCTGCGGTGGAAGGCGCGCTGGCCTCCAAATACCGCAATATGGGCCAGACCTGCGTGTGCGCGAACCGCCTGCTGGTGCAGTCGGGCGTCTATGAGGACTTTGCGGCCCGGTTGAGCCAGGCCGTCTCCGGCATGTCCGTCGGCAACGGGATGCAGGAGGGCGTCGCGCAGGGGCCGCTGATTGACATGAGCGCGGTCGAGAAGGTCGAGGAGCATATCGAGGACGCGCTCGCCAAGGGCGCGCGGGTCGTCGTAGGCGGAGGCCGGCACGAGCTCGGCGGCACCTATTTCAAGCCGACCGTGCTGGCGGACGTGACGCCCGGCATGAAGGTCGCGCGCGAGGAGACCTTCGGTCCGCTGGCGCCGCTCTTCCGGTTCGAGGAGGAGGACGAGGCGATTGCGATGGCCAACGATACGGAGTTCGGCCTGGCGGCCTATTTCTACACCCGCGACCTCGGCACGGCGTGGCGGGTGTCGGAAGGCCTCGAATACGGCATTGTCGGCGTCAACACCGGGATTATCTCGACGGCGGAGGCTCCCTTCGGCGGGGTCAAGGAGTCGGGCATCGGGCGTGAAGGCTCGCATTACGGCATCGAGGACTACCTGGAAGTCAAATATCTGTGCATGGCCGTCGGCTGAGCCTTGGGCGCAGACGGGGAGAAACGGCTGGCGGCGGCCCGCGCCGTCGATCTGGTGGACGCCGGCATGACGGTCGGGCTCGGAACCGGCAGCACCGCCGCTCATGCCATCCGCCTGCTGGGCCGGCGGGTCCGGGACGGGCTGGTGGTGCGCGGCGTGCCGACCTCCGAAGCCAGTGCGGCGCTCGCGCGGACGGAAGGCATTCCGCTCGCCGGTCTCAACGAAGTGGAGCGTGTCCATCTGGCCATAGATGGCGCGGACGAGGTGGACCCGCAGAAGCGTTGCATCAAGGGCGGCGGCGGCGCGCTGCTGCGGGAGAAGATCGTCGCGAGCGCGGCGGACCGTTTCGTCGTTATCGTCGATTCCGGCAAGACCGTGGAGCGGCTGGGCGCCTTCGCGCTGCCTGTGGAGGTGGTGCCGTTCGCCCGCGAGGAGGTGCGGCGGCGGATGCTGGCGCTCGGCGCTTCCGTGGAAGTGCGCGACGGGGCAGGGCGGCCTTTCGTCACCGATGAAGGCAACACCATCCTGGATTGCAACTTCGGCGCCATCGCCGATGCGTCCGCGCTTGCGGCCCGGCTCGACGCCGTCCCCGGCATAGTCGAGCATGGGTTGTTCATCGACATCGCCGACGATGTGATTGTCGGCAGGGGCAATTCCGCCCGTTTCATGGAGTGAGGCCAGTCCGGATGGCGCGTTACGACTACGACTTGTTTGTCATCGGGGCCGGCTCGGGCGGCGTGCGGGCGGCGCGCATTGCGGCCGGGCACGGCGCACGGGTGGGCATCTGCGAGCAGAGCCGCGTCGGCGGCACCTGCGTCATCCGGGGCTGCATCCCGAAGAAGCTGCTGGTTTACGCCTCGCATTTCGCCCGCGATTTCGAGGATGCCTGCGCCTATGGCTGGGGGCCGGCCGCGAACGGCTTCGACTGGGCCCGCCTGATCGCCAACAAGGACCGGGAGATCGACCGCCTGAACGGCATTTACCTGTCCCTGCTGTCGGGCGCGGGCGTCGAACTGATCGAGGAACGCGGCGTGCTGGCTGATGCGCATACCGTCGAGTTGGGCGGACGCCGCATTACCGCCGACAAGCTGCTCGTTGCGGTCGGCGGCTGGCCCTGGATGCCGGACATCCCGGGAATAGGCCACGCGATCACCTCGAACGAGGCGCTCGAACTGAAGAGCCGGCCCGACCGCATCCTGATCGTCGGGGGAGGCTATATCGCCGTCGAGTTCGCCGGCATCTTCCACGGCCTCGGC
>JAJEAZ010000239.1 GCA_022824105.1 Alphaproteobacteria bacterium | reverse complement strand
GTCGGCCTCAATGTCTATGTCGTGCGCAGCGCCTCGCCGATCCCGCTGAAGCTGGAGGAAGTGTTCGCGGGCGTGATGCCGTTCCTCGCCATCGACATACTGACCCTGCTGCTGCTGATCGCGATCCCGGAGATCAGCCTGTTCCTGCCCTCGCTGATGCGGTGACGGCCGCCGGCGCGGCGTCCGGACGGTCCTCGTCGGCATCGTAGTAGCGCCCCCGGTGGAACATCTTGGAAGGCCGCGGCATGGCGGCGCGGCGGGCGAGCGTGGCTTCAAGGTCCACCCCGTCGCCGGCCAACAGGACGCCATAGTCTCGCGCGGCGGCTTCCTCGGACACGAAGCCGTCCAGCACATCGGCCAGCACGTCGTCCGCCGGGCGGTCGGCCGGGCTGCCCCAGCCGCCGCCGCCGGGCGTGACGATGCGGACAAGGTCGCCTTTCGCCAGGCGCGTCCCGTCGCTCATGGTCGCGATGTCCCAGGGCTCCGGGCCGTCGGGATTGACGATCACGCGGCCCGGCGCGCCCGACAGGCCGCCATGGACCCCGAAGGCCGGCTGGCGGCAATTGTCCAGCCGGATGCCGAAACGGGCCTCGTCGGAGAGCACCCGCACGTCGCGCACGATGCCGCAGCCGCCGCGCCAGCGCCCGGCGCCGCCGCTGTCCCGGTGGATGCCGAACGCCTCGATCTCGACGCCGAATTCCATCTCGGCGAACTCGATGGGGTAGTTCTCCTGCGCGACGTAATAGACCGCGTCGATGCCGTCGGCGAAGGTGCGGGCGCCGAAGCCGACCGAAAGGCCCTCGATGCAGAGCGGCTCGGTCCCGTCGGCGTTCCTGCCGCGCAGATAGTAGAGCACATAGACGGAGGGTGCCGCCGACGCCTGCCCGCCGGTCGCCTGAGCCAGCGTGCCGAACAGGGCGCTGGTGACGCGGATCATGGTGTGCGAGCGCAGGCCCAGCGGCGCGGGGAACCGGGGCGCGACCAGAGTGCCGGGCTTCTTGACGACGCTCTCGACCGCGCGCTCGAAGCCGCCGTTCATGCCGATGCCGGGCCGGTCCATGCACATCCAGAGGCCCAGCATGAACTTCGGCACCGAATCGTCCATGAGGAAGTTGATCGGCCCGTCGGCCTGCCAGTCCGATGCCGAGAAATCCAACTCGAGCGCGCCGTTGCCCTTCCGCAACACCACGTCGACGAAATAGGACCGGTCGGTCACGGCATCCGAGTCGATGCGGTCGCGGAACGCATATTCGCCGTCGGGAATGCGGGCGGCGATCTCGCTGCGGAGCGCGCCTTCGGTCTCGACCAGCAT
Source organism: Alphaproteobacteria bacterium (assembly GCA_022824105.1). Lineage (GTDB taxonomy): Bacteria > Pseudomonadota > Alphaproteobacteria > Bin95 > Bin95 > Bin95. The sequence continues at coordinate 1,854 of JAJEAZ010000239.1, read as the reverse complement.
CGCCTCGAATGCGGCCTCCACCACCTCGACGCCGTGGCGCTCGACCGTTTCGGTCAGGCGGCGCGCACCGAGCCGGCAGGCGGCCATGATTGCACGGAGGTCGCCCCTCAGCATCTCCGGGAAGCGCGAATTGCGCATGAAGATGCGCACGACCTCCCTATTCTCCACCCCTTCGCGCATCACCCGCACGGGCGGGATCATGATGCCTTCCTGGAAGACGGACACGGCATGCGGGCTGATCGAGCCGGGAACCGAGCCGCCAATGTCCCAGAGATGGCCCCACGCCTCCGCGAAGGCGAACAGCCGGCCCTCGTGGAAGACGGGCATGACGAACACCATGTCCGGCAGATGGCTGACGGCGCCGCCGACGCCGTAAACATCGTTGTACCAGTAGAGGTCGCCGGGCCGCATGGTCTCGGCCGGATATTCCTCCAGGATCGCATCCACCAGATTGCCGGCGAGCGTGAGCGAGGTGGAGACCACGAGCTCGCCGTCGCGATTGAGGAAGGCGGTGAAGAAATCCTTCTTCTCGCGGATGAAGGGCGACATGGCGGCGCGCGCGATCAGCGCCTCCATCTCCGACCGGGCCGCATTGAGCGCGCCCTTGATGAGTTCCAGCGTGAAGCGGTTGGGCGCCGCCGGGGATTCGGACGTCACGGGCCGCCCTCCGAAATGAGCAGGTTGCCGTAGCGGTCGGTGAGCGCAGTCTGGCCGGGAAGAAGAACGGTCGTCGAGTCCAGCTGATCGACGATGGCTGGGCCTTCGATCCTGTGGCCGGCAAGCAGCGCCTCGCGGCGAAATGTGGGCGTCGGCCGGAGCGTGTCGCCATCGAGACAGGCCGGGCGTACGCCCGACGGCTCAGGGCTTTCGGAAGATGAGGCGGGCAGTTCCGGCAGCGCGAACCTGTCGGTCAGGCCGGTCGCCTCGACCCTCTGATTGACGATCTCGACCGGCGCGGCGGGTTCGGAGAATGTGTAGAGCCGCTCGTGCAGCGCATGGAAGTCGGCAATGAGCGCGGCCAGGGCCTTTTCGGTGATCGGGCCGCCGCAGGGCACGGTCAGCTCCACCCCCTGCTTCTCGTAGCGCATGTCGGCCGAGCGGCGGAACCGGCGGCGCTCCGGCGGGACGCCATTGGCCTCGAGGCGGCAGTCGGCCTCATGCGTCAGCTCTGCGAAGACTGCCTCCGTGGCGTCGGCGTCGAAAGCGCCCGCGCGCTGCAGGCGGGTCGCGGCAAAGTCGTATCTGAGGTCCGTCGCCAGCAGGCCGATGGCGCAGAGAATGCCCGGAAAGCGCGGCACCAGCAGGCGCGCCGCCTTGAGTTCGCGCATCAGCTCCGCGCCATGGACCGGGCCGGCGCCGCCGAACGCCGCGAGCGCGAAGTCGCGCGGGTCGAGGCCGCGCTCGACCGACATCACCTTCAATGCCCCGGTCATGTTGGCGTTGACGAGATCGACAATCCCCCGCGCAGCGGCGGTGAGGTCCATGCCGAGCGGTTCCGCTACATGCCGGCGGATCGCGGCCTCCGCCGCCTCGGGCGCCAGCGCCACTTCACCGTCCAGCAGCGCCGGCGGAATACGCCCGAGCACAAGATTGGCGTCGGATACGGTGGGGCGCTCGCCGCCCTTGCCATAGCAGGCCGGTCCCGGATCGGCGCCGGCGCTCTCCGGGCCGACGCGGATCGCACCCTGATCCGTCACCGTGGCGATGGACCCACCGCCCGCGCCGATGGTGTGAATGTCGATCATCGGGAAGGCGAGCGGGTGGTCGCCGACCCGGCCTGTAGTGGAAAGGGCGGGCTGGCCGTTCCGGATGAGCGCGACATCGGCGCTGGTGCCGCCCATGTCGATGGTCAGC
>JAJEAZ010000040.1 GCA_022824105.1 Alphaproteobacteria bacterium | reverse complement strand
CGGCGAACTGGTGGCCAACGCGCCGCATATTCCGGTGCATCTGGGATCGATGTCGGAATCCGTGCAGTCGATCATCCGCTCCCGCGCCGGGACGATGGAGCCGGGCGACGTGTTCATGCTGAACGCGCCCTATAACGGCGGGACGCACCTGCCGGACGTGACGCTCATCACGCCGGTCTTCGCGCCCGACGGCGGCGCGATCTGGTTCTATGTCGCGAGCCGCGGCCACCATGCCGATATCGGCGGTATCACGCCGGGCTCCATGCCGCCCGACAGCCGCCATATCGAGCAGGAGGGCGTGCTGTTCGACGATGTGCGGGCGGTGCGCGGCGGGCGCTTCCTGGAGGAGGAGGTGCTGGCGATGCTGGAGGGGGCGCGCTATCCGGCGCGCAACCCGGCCGAGAACCTCGCCGATTTCCGCGCCCAGATCGCCGCCAACCAGAAGGGCGTCGAGGAGCTGCACAAGATGGTGGCGCATTTCGGGCTGGATACCGTCCAAGCCTATATGCGCCATGTGCGCGACAATGCCGAGGAGAGCGTGCGCCGGGTGCTGGACGCGCTCCGGCCCGGCAGCTTCGAGATCGAGACCGACCAGGGTTGGCGGATCGCGGTGGATGTCTCCATCGACAAGGACGCGCGCCGGGCGGTGCTCGACTTCTCGCGCTCGTCCGACCAGGTGGACGGCAATTTCAACGCGCCGACGGCCGTGTGCATGGCTGCGGTGCTCTATGTCTTCCGCTGCCTCTGCGGCGTCGATATCCCGCTCAATGCCGGCTGCCTGAAACCGCTGGACATCCGGGTGAAGGAGCCGTCGATCCTGCGGCCCCGCTATCCCGCCGCGGTGGTGGCCGGCAATGTCGAGACCTCGCAATATGTCACCGACACGCTGTTCGGCGCGCTGAACGCCGTGGCCGAGTCCCAGGGCACGGTCAACAATTTCACCTTCGGCAATGCGCGCTACCAGTATTACGAGACCATCTGCGGCGGTGCCGGGGCGGGCGAGGGCTTCGACGGGGCCGATGCCGTGCATGTCCACATGACCAATACCCGGCTCACCGACCCGGAAATCCTGGAATGGCGCTACCCGGTGCGGCTGGAGAGTTTCGAGATCAGGCGCGGCAGCGGCGGCAAGGGGCGCTGGCGGGGCGGCGACGGCGTGCGTCGGCGGGTCCGCTTCCTGGAGCCGATGACGGCGGCGATCCTCTCGAGCCACCGCCGCGTGCCGCCCTACGGACTGGAAGGCGGCGAAAGCGGCGAGCCGGGCCGCAACAGCGTCGTGCGCACCGACGGCAGCGTGGAAACCCTGCTCGGCGCCGACCGCACCGAAATGAACACCGGCGACATCTTCGTCATAGAGACGCCGGGCGGCGGCGGCTGGGGCGCGGCGGAGGAATGAAGGTTTCGGGTAGATTTATACCAACGGCCTTGATTTGGGACTCATGTCTTCTTCTCGTCATGCCCGGACTTGTTCCGGGCATCCATGCGGCCGTCCGGGGTAGCGGTGAAAGTGGATGCCCGGAACAAGTCCGGGCATGACGGAGGAGAGGGTCGGGGCGTCGAGCGTCGATTCGAGTCCCGATTCCACCGGACCTTCCGAAACTAGGTTGAATCCCGGCCATGCGCCGTGTCCGTCAAACCTAAACCGGACAGCAGTGGACTTGTTCCGGGCATCCATGCGGCCGTCCGGGAGAAACGGTGGAGGGAGATGCCCGGAACAAGTCCGGGCATGACGAGAAGAAGACATGAGTCCGAAGTCGATGCCGTTGGTATCAGCCTGCGCGGCGGGCGTTTTCGGCCACGGCCCGGACAACCTGCGGGGCTGCGCCGTCCGGCACGTCGTGGCCCATGCCTTCGATCACGACCATGCGCGCGCCGGGAATCGAGTTCTTCACATCCTCGCCCTGCCCTACGGGGACCAGCGGGTCGTCGGCGCCGTGGATGACGACCGTCGGGGCCGTAATGCCGCCGAGCGCGGCGCAGCGGCTGTCTCCGGACGCGATGCTGGCCAGCAGGTGCCGGCCGTGGCCGGGGGGATAGTAGGCCCGTTCGTAGAGCGCCCCCGCGCGGGCCCTGACACCGGCCTCGTCGCGCGGGAAGCCCGGCGAGCCCATGATCCGGTTCTGCTCCCAGGCAAGGTCCATGAAGGTCTCGCGGTCGATATCCGCCGGGCGGGGCGTGTTCAGCCACTCCGACGCCGCCTGGCTCGGCCGCGGCAGGCCGCGCCGGCCGGAGGTCGCCATGATAGAGGCCAGCGACTTCGTCTTCGCCGGATGACGGATCGCCACGAGCTGCGCAATCGCCCCGCCATTGGAGCTGCCATAGATGTGCGCCGCCCCGATGCCGAGCGCGTCCAGCAGCGCCGCGCCGTCGTCGGCCATGTCCTCGATCGTGTAGGGCGCATCAACCGGCTCGCCCGCCCGCGCCTGCTTGAAAGCCCGCCCGATATTCGCGAGCCCGGCTTCCTCGAAGCGGGTGGAGAGCCCGCAATCGCGGTTATCGAACAGGATCGGCCGGAAACCCGCCTCGGCGAGCCCGTCGATCAGCGCGTCCGGCCAGGAGACGAGCTGCATCCCAAGCCCGCCGATCATCAGGATCGGCTCGCCCCCGTCAGGCCCCCGCATTTCGTATTCGATCTCGATCCCGTTCGCTTCCGCTCGCGCCACGACGCCATTCCTCCCCAATTGCTTGACTCGCCTCCGGCGATACTATCCACTTTCCGCTCGTCAACACCTCGGCGTGCGGCAAATTGAGCCGCCATGCCGTGGCAGATACGGGAGGAACCGGAATGAAACCTGTGTTGCGTCCAGTGGCCGCGCTTGCCTTCCTCGCAGGCGCCGCGACAACCGTACAAGCCGCTGATTTCGAATGGAAAATGCAGGCCAGCTGGCCTCCGGGCGGCCCGGGGACCCAGTGGGAGAACTTCGTGATGTTCGTCGATTCGGTGGACCGGATGTCCGCCGGCCGGCTGAAGATCGAGCCGCTTCCGGGCGGCGCCATCGTGCCCGCTTTCGAAGTTCTCGACGCCACCTCGCGTGAGGTGATCGACGGCGCGCACACCGCGATGGGCTACTGGGTGGGCCGCAGCAAGGCGGCGATCCCCCTCTCGCACGGGCCGCTGTTCGGCATGGACTATATCGACTTCTTCGGCTGGCTCTATCACGGCGGCGGGCGCGAGCTCACCGACCAGTGGTACCAGGAGAAGCTGAAGGCGAACGTCGTCTCCTTCCCCGTCCAGCCGTCCGGCCCGCAGGCGCTCGGCTGGTACAAGGAAGAGATCAAGAGCTGGGAGGACTTCCAGGGCCTCAAACTGCGCATCTACGGCCTCGGCAACCTGGTGTTCAACGCAGCCGGCGTGAGCGCCGTGCAGCTTCCCGGCGCGGAAATCCTTCCGGCAGCCGAACGCGGCGTCATCGACGCGGCGGAATGGGTCGGCGGCATTGCGGACCTCGAATTCGGCTTCCACACGGTCTGGAAATACACCATGGCCCCGGGCGTCCATGAACAGGTCACCGTCGGCGACCTGCTCATCAACAAGGACCGCTGGGACTCCCTGCCGGCCGATCTCAAGGCGATCGTCGAGGCGGCCGCGGTGGAGACCTTCTGGGTGTGGAAGACCAAGTGGCACATCCACAACGCGGACGCCTATGAGGAGATGGTCACCAAGCACGGCGTGAAGAAGATCCGCACGCCGCAGGCGATCCTCGACGCCTTCATGGCCGCCTATGACGAGCTCACCGTGCAGTGGGAAGAGGAAGACGAGTGGTACAAGAAGGTGCGCGATTCGCAGCGCGCCTATGCCGAGAAGATCGTGCCGTACCGCCGGTTCTCGCACCCGCCGTATGAATATCTGAGCGACTACTTCTGGAAGGACAAGATCGACTGACCGGTCGCAGTCCCGACGGCAGGCGGCGTCCTGACGGGCGCCGCCTGCTGTTTCCCTTCTCCCGCATCCCCGGAATCAGGACCCCATGGCAACAGACGATCCTTCGCGCGAGGAAGACCCACCTGTCTGGCTGCTGAACACCGTTCAGGGCATCGACCACTATGTCGGCCGGGGTTCGGGCGTCCTGTTCTGCTGGCTCATCATTCCGATGGTCGGCGGGCTCACCTACGAGGTGCTCGCCCGCTACCTGTTTCATGCCCCGACCATCTGGGCCTATGACATCACCTACATGCTCTACGGCTCGCACTTCATGCTGGGCGCGGCTTACTGCCTGCTCCGCGGCGGCCATATCCGCACCGACATCTTCTACGGCAAGTGGTCCGAGCGGACCAAAGGCCGGGTCGATGCCACGCTCTACCTGCTGCTGTTCTTCCCCGGCATGTTCTTCTTCCTCGTCCGGGGCTGGAACGAGGCCTACCACGCCTGGGACATCGGCGAGCGCTCCGATCTGACGCCCTTCCAGCCGATCATGTGGCCGTTCAAGGCGGTCATCCCGGTGACCGCCGCCCTGCTCCTCATCCAGGGCGTCTCCGAGTTCCTCAAGGCCTTCTGGGCCGCGCGCACGGGCAGGGAACTCTTTCCGAAAACCGATACACCGGCGGAAATGCTGTGAGCAGCGAAATCCTCGGACTCGTCCTGCTGGTCGCGCTGCTGACAGGCATCTTCGTCGGCTTCCCGATCGCCTTCACCCTTATCATCCTCGGCATCGTCTTCGGATGGATCGGGTTCGGCGAAACCGTCTTCTTCCAGATGGTCTTCCAGACCATCGGCATGATGAAGGAGGAAGTGCTCGCCGCCGTCCCGCTGTTCATCTTCATGGGCCACGTGCTCGAACGCGCGGGCCTGATGGAGCGATTATTCACCTCCTTCCAGTCGATCATGGGAGGGCTCAGGGGCTCGCTCTATCTGGGCGTGCTGTTCACGGCGACGATCTTCGCCACCGCCACGGGCATCATCGGCGCCTCGGTCACGGTCATGGGCCTGCTCGCCGCACCGGCCATGACCCGGAGCGGCTACGACCAGCGCATGTCGGCAGGCGTCATCACGGCGGGCGGCTGCCTCGGCATCCTGATCCCGCCAAGCGTGCTGCTGGTGGTGCTGGGGCCGGTTCTCGGCGTGTCGGTCATCCACCTGTTCGCTGCAGCGATCGTCCCCGGCATCATCCTCTCGGGCCTCTACATCGCCTACACGATCGTCCGCTGCCTCATCAATCCGGAGCTGGGGCCGCCCATTCCCCCGGAACAGCGGCTGAGTTCGGGCTGGGCGATCTTCAAGGAGTTCATCTCCGGCGTGGTGCCGATGGCGGTCATCATCTTCGCCGCGCTCGGCAGCATCATCGTCGGCCTCGCCACGCCGACGGAGGCTGCGGCCATGGCGGCCGTCGGCTCGCTGGCGCTGGCCCTCGGCTACCGACGGCTGAACTGGACCATGCTGAAGGAGGCCGCGCTCAACACGCTGGAGACCTCCAGCCTGGTGCTGTTCCTCGCCGTCGCGTCGAATGTCTACGGCTCGGTCTTCACCCGGCTCGGCACCGGCACGATGCTCGCCAACTGGCTGCTCGAAATCCCGATGCCGCCGCTGGCGATGCTGGCGCTGCTGATGGTGGTGCTGTTCCTGCTCGGATGGCCGCTGGAATGGCCGGCGATCGTGTTCATCTTCGTGCCGATCTTCCTGCCGGTCATCATCTCGCTCGGCTCCGACCTGCCCGCGCTCGGCATTGACGAGTCCTGGGCCGACAAGATGAGGGTCCCCCACCTCGTTTGGTTCGGGACATTGCTGGCGGTGAATTTGCAGACAGCATTCCTGTCTCCACCGGTAGCCATGGCCGCCTACTATCTGAAGTCGGTGGCGCCTCAATGGGACCTGTTGAAGATCTATGGCGGCATGTTCGACTTCATGATGCTGCAATGCGTCGGCCTCGCCATCGTATTCTTCATCCCCGAGGTCGCGCTCTGGCTGCCATCGGTGCTGTTCAAGTAGCGTCCCGGGCTTCCAATACCCGCCAATTGCGAAAACGCCGGCGCCGTCCTCACGGGGCGGCGCCGGTGGCGTCTGTCAGAGGAGAGAATCCGTGCTGCTCGACGGGATAAAGGTTATCGAAGCGGCGACCTTCATCGCCGGCCCGGCGGCCGCGATGATTCTGGGCGAGTTCGGCGCCGATGTGGTGAAGATCGAACCGCCCGACGGCGATCCATTCCGCCAGTCGGTCGGCGCGCCCGGCAACCCTCCCACTCCCTACAACTACCCCTTCAACATGGACAACCGGCACAAGCGGAGCCTCGTGCTGGACCTGAAGCAGGAAGCGGAGCGCGCACGGCTCTACGACATGGTGGCGGAGACGGATGTCTTCATCACCAACGCGCCGCTCGGAACCCGCGCCCGGCTCGGCATCCGCGGTGAAGACCTCATGGCGCTGAACGAGCGGCTGGTCTATGCCTCGGTCACCGCCTATGGCGAGACCGGCCCCGAAGCCGCGCGCACCGGCTTCGACTCCACAGCGCTCTGGGCGCGCAGCGGCCTCATGGACATGGTGCGGCCCTCACCGGATTCGCCGCCGGCCCGCTCGCTTCCCGGCATGGGAGACCATCCGACCGCGATGACGCTGTTCGCCGCCGTGATGATGGCGCTCTACCGCCGCGAGCGCACGGGCAAGGGCGGCGCCGTCTCCACCAACCTCATGGCGAACGGCCTGTGGTGGAATGCCTTCCAGACCAGCGCCATGCTCTGCGGCGCGGAGCACAAGCGCCGCCCGGCGCGCGAGGACGCTGCCAACGCACTCCACAACCTCTACCGCTGCCGCGACGGCCGCTGGTTCCACCTCGTGCTGCTGCCGGAGGACCGCAATTGGCCCAAGCTGGTGGCGGCGCTGGAAAAGCCGGAATGGCTGGACGACCCGCGCTACATGGACCGGCCGGCGCGGGTCGCGAACCGCCGCGCGCTCATTGCCGAGCTGGACACGCTGTTCGCCGCCCGCGATTGGCCGGAATGGCGCGAAATCCTCATCTGCCATGCCGTCAGCTTCGGCGAGATCGGCACCCTCGCCGACATTCCGAACGATGTGCAGATGCGGGAAAGCGGGGCGCTCATTCCCTGCGACGACCCGGAGGCGGGCGCTTCGCTGGCGCTGGCCGTGCCGCTGTTCCTGAACGGCGAGGACCGGCGCAAGCCGAAGGCAGGCCCCGCGCTCGGCAGCGGCTGAAGGTCCGCGCGCCCGCCGCCTTCAGACGATCGTCTGGTCGCCGAGCCGGCGGACGGCCCCGGAGAACACGGCGACGGTCTCGCCGTCCTTCTCGCGCACCTCGACCGCATACATGCCGGTGCGTCCTGCGTCCGCCTGTTCCCGCGCCTCGGCCAGCAGGAGGCGGCCCGGCCGGCCCGGACGCAGGAAGGTGATCGAGCAGAATTGCGCGACCGAGACCCGGTTGCGGCTGTTGCTCGCGAAGGCCATGGCGGAATCGGCGAGGGAGAAGATGTAGCCCCCGTGACAGACCCGGTGGCCGTTCAGCATCTCCTCGGTCACCGGCATAGACATGCGCGCCCAGCCGGCGCCCACGGCCTCCAGGCGGATGCCGAGAGTCCGCGACGCATCGTCCTGCGCATACATGGCGTCGGCGACGCGCCGGGCCAGCGCATCGGCAGCCCCTGTCGTCTGCCCTGCATCCATCAATGCGCGGCCTCGAAGCCGTGGATATAGTCCCGCGTTTCCGGCACTGCATCCGGGTCCTTCGCAAGCTGGATCTGGAACACGGTCACGATGTTGTTCAGGAAGCCGACCTCGCATGAGGTGAGGTAGAACTCCCACATCCGGCAGAAGCGCTCGTCATACATCGACCGCGCCCGGTCCCAGTTGGAAACGAAACGGTCCCGCCAGGCCCGCAGCGTCTTCGCATAGTGGCGCTTCAATATCTCGATGTCCGTCACGAGCAGGTGCTGCTCCTCTATCGCGGGCATGAGTTCGGAAAGCGTGGGCACATAGGTGCCGGGGAAGATGTATTTCGTGATCCAGGGATTGACCGGCCCCGGCGTGTCATAGCGCCCGATGGTATGCACGACCGCAACGCCGTCATCCGTCAACAACTCCCGCACCTTCCCGAAAAACTCACGGTAGTGGCCCAGGCCCACATGCTCCAGCATCCCCACCGATACGATCCGCTCATAACGGCCCCTCTCCTCCCGGTAGTCCTGCAACTTGAAACGCACACGCTCCGACAGGCCCGCTTCCGCAGCACGCGCATTCGATAGCTCATGCTGCTCGTGGCTGAGCGTCACCCCCGTCACGTCCACATCCGCTTCCTGCGCCAGATAAAGCCCGAGACCGCCCCAGCCCGAACCGATGTCGAGCACGCGGTCACCCGAACGCAAAAGCAGCTTCGCCGCCAGATGCGTCTTCTTCCGACGCTGCGCCGTCTCGATATCGTCATTGTCGGACGCGAAATAGGCGCAGCTATATTGACGGTCGCTGTCCAGGAACAGGTCGAACAGTTCCGGCTTCAAATCGTAATGGTGCGAAACCTTGCGCCGCGCCGCGCCAACCGGGTTGTGCGTGCGCAATCGGCCCGCCGCCTTCCGCACGAAGTCCAGAATGCGCGAATCGCTCTTCAGCCTCGCGCGGCGCTGATTGACGAGGGCGATGGTGAGGAAGTCGAACAGCGTGCCGTCTTCAACGGTCAGCCGCCCGTCCATGTAGGCCTCGCCCACGGCAAGCGCCGGGTCGCGGAACATGGCGCGCGAAACCGAGGAGTCGTGCAGGCGGACGGCGGCCGAAGGCCCGCCCGCGCCTTCCAGCCTGTGTTTGCCCCCTTGCGGGTCGATAACGGTCAAAGTGCCGATTTCGACGAAACGGCGCAGAAACGGCAGATACAGCATGGCCGCGCCCTCCCCGGTTTTCCGGCCGCATTACGCCTGCCCGGCGCCGGTCAATGCGCGGCCTCGAAAGCGTGGATATAGTCCCGCGTTTCCGGCACTGCATCCAGATCCTTCGCAAGCTGGATCTGGAAGACGTTGAGTTCCTTCGACAGGAACCCGACCTCGCAACCGGTCAGATAGAACTCCCACATCCGGCAGAAGCGTTCGTCATACATCGACTGCGCCTTGTCCCAGTTGGAAACGAAACGATCCCGCCAGGCCCGCAGCGTCTTCGCATAGTGGCGCTTCAGCACCTCTATGTCCGTCACCAGCAGGTGCTGCTCCTCTATCGCGGGCATGAGTTCCGAAAGGGTGGGCACATAGGTGCCGGGGAAGATGTATTTCGTGATCCAGGGATTGACCGGCCCCGGCGTGTCATAGCGCCCGATCGTGTGCACGACCGCAACGCCGTCATCCGTCAACAACTCCCGCACCTTGGCGAAAAACTCACGGTAGTGGCCCAGGCCCACATGCTCCAGCATCCCCACCGATACGATCCGCTCATAGCGGCCCGCCTCCTCACGGTAGTCCTGAAGCTTGAAACGCACACGCTCCGAAAGCCCCGCTTCCACAGCACGCGCATTCGACAACTCATGCTGCTCGTGGCTGAGCGTCACCCCCGTCACATCCACATCCGCTTCCTGCGCCAGATAAAGCCCGAGACCGCCCCAGCCCGAGCCGATGTCCAGAACACGGTCCCCCGAACGCAAAAGCAGCTTCGCCGCCAGATGCGTCTTCTTCCGCCGTTGCGCCGTCTCGATGTCGTCATTGTCCGACGCGAAATAGGCACAGCTGTATTGACGGTCGCCATCCAGGAACAGGTCGAACAGTTCCGGCTTCAAATCGTAATGATGCGAAACCTTGCGCCGCGCCGCCCCAACCGGGTTGTGCGTGCGCATACGGCCCAGCAACTTCCGCCCGAGCGCTGCAGGCCCCCCGGAGCGGCCGAGATGCGCCTCGCGGCGATTGACCACCAGAATGGTGAGGAGGTCGAACAGCGTGCCGTCTTCAACGGTCAGCCGTCCGTCCATGTAGGCTTCGCCCACGGCGACAGCCGGGTTGCGGATGAGCGCCCGGCCTACCGAGGCATCGTGCAGGCGGACGGCGACCGAAGGACCGCCCGCGCCTCCAATACTGTGCGTCCCCCCGCGCTGGTCGATCACGGTCAGCTTACCGAATTTGACGAGCCGGCGTAGCAACGGCGCGAACAGCATCGGTCCTGCTCTCTTCCTTCCCCATGCCGGCTGTGTGCGGGAAGCGGAACCCTAGTCTTCCCGGGCCGGTTCCACCTCCGCCGCATCCGCCGGCGCGGCATCCTCTTCCGGCGCGGCCCCGTGTTCGAAGAACTCGGACAGTCCGCCTTCGAAACGATAGGCGTCCTCGTCGTCCATCGCCAGCACATCTTCGCCGCGGGCCTGCGCTTCGGCTTCATCCAGCGTGCGGGCCACGTTGGCGGTAATCGGCACCTGGACCTCGGGATGCAGCTGCACCCCGATTTCGTGCAGGCCGAGCGACTTGATCGGATGCGCCAGACGCAGTTGCCGACGGTCGATCTCGACGCCTACCTCGCTGGCCGCCTCCGCGATATCGCGCACCGTGACCGACCCGTACAGATGGCCCGTGTCGCCCGCGCGCCGGATCAGCGTGACGCTGAAGCCTTCCAGCTTCCCGGCGACCGCTTCGGCCTCGCCCTTGCGCTCCAGGTTGCGCGCCTCGAGCTCTGCGCGGCGCGCCTCGAAAACGGCCATGTTTTCGGGCGTCGCCCGCAGC
>JAJEAZ010000105.1 GCA_022824105.1 Alphaproteobacteria bacterium | reverse complement strand
CGGGCCGAAACTGCACGGCGCCCTCAACAGGATCGGCAAGTGGACCCTCGAGATCGTCAGGCGCTCCGACACCGCCAGCGGCTTCGAAGTCATCCCCCGACGATGGGTCGTCGAACGCACCTTCGCATGGCTCGGGCGCTGTCGTCGCCTGGCAAAAGACTGGGAAAAATCCATCGCCTCAAGCGAAGCATGGATCAACATTGCCCATATCCGGCTCACAACACGACGACTCGCAAGGGCTTGAAAAACTTCAGCGAGTTTTGAGTCAGGCTCTTAGGGAATGAATATTCGTTGCGTCAGCCTATAGCCGGCCATCGGCGCGGAGGCGGGCCTCTACCTCTTCCATGATCTCCGTAACCGTCCTGCCGCTTACGCCGCTGTCCATGCCTTCCCGGATCGCGGCTTCGAGCTCGAGATATCCGGCGCTGCGTTCCCAGTCCCGGCGGATCAGGTCGCGGATATACTCGCTGTCATTGGTGAAGCCGCCGGCGGCGACCCGGGCCTTGACCCATCGGTCCTGCCGGTCGGTCAGCGTGATGGTCTTGCGCACCGTCGCCATGCCCGTCCCCGATTGCAGCGCAGAAGATCATAATGCCGGGCGCGGTTTCACCTGTGAGGTTCCCGAATATCCGTTGCGACTAAGTCGCATTAGCGCATTATTCGGTCCCGACCGGGAAGCCCGCCCGATGCTGAGCGCCCTGCCGTCTCCGAGGGGGCGAAGGCCTGCGAAAAACGGTCGCCGGTCTCAGGCGGAGCAATCCGGCGAGAAGGGAACAGGCGTCCCGGAACGGCTCTAGGTAGATCGTCTTCAGGCTGTGGGCAGGGCCGGTTGTGGCCGGGCCGCCGAAGCGGATTCGCTGCCCCCGCTCGGCGAGGCAGAGGCTGCCGCCGAGCCAGTCCCAGAGCGCGAGCACGGCGCCGAAATTGCGGTTGTGGTGGCGAGGGTCGTCGGAGTGGTGGATCTGGTGCTGGGCCGGGGAAATCAGCACGCGCTCGAGGAAGCGTCCGTAGGAAATCCGGACATGGGAATGGCGCAGGTTCGAGCCGGCGGCATTGAAGGCGAACAGGATGGCGTTCGCGCCGTAAACGGTCACCAGCTCCACGCGGTCTCCCAGGAAGAAGAAGAACGCCGCCAGGGCCGCCGCCTGCACGAAGATCGACCGCAGCGCGAAGAGCACGCCCTCCACCGGGTGGGTGCGATAGACGGTGAACGGCGTCAGCGTCTCCGCGGTGTGGTGGACCTTGTGGAAGCACCACAGGAGCGGCCAGGTGTGGAGCCAGCGGTGGAGCAGGTATTTCGTGCCGTCGTCGAGGACGAACAGCACGAGGGTGAACAGGGCGGCGACCGCCCAGCCCGGCGCGCCGGGCCAGAGAAGCGGGCGCCCGTCGAACCAGATGTGCATGGCCTCGAACAGCAGCGTCGCCACGGCCAGCTTCGAGACCAGCCGGGGGACGACGCCCATCATGATCGCCTGGTTGAGGACGGCGATCCTGTAGTCCGCCCGCGCCGAGCGCGACCACCAGATTTTCCGGCTGAAGAGCCGGGCGAGGGACCCGAGGAGCGCCGTTCCGCCGACGAGCATCTGCACGGCCAGCGCCAGCACCAGGGCGCTGGCGAGATAGCCGACGAAGACCCGTTTCTGCGGATTGAGGAACTGGTCGGCCAGGCGTTCCAGAAAGTCGGCTGCGAACGTCTCCATGACCGGCTCCGCGGCTCACATCAGTCGTTCTCGGCCGACGCCTTGTCGCCGAGCGTGGCGGAGAGCGCTTCCATCTCGCCCGTCACGTCATTGTTGCGCGCCTTGACGCCGAACCGGTCGATCAGGAGCTTCTGTATCTTCGCCATGTGGAGCATGTACTCGCCCCAGTCGGGCCCTTCGCTCTGCAGGTAGTTGCCCTTGGTGTCGATATCGCCGACCTGGTTGCCGTCCAGCAGCACCGGGCCGATGCCCATCATGCGGTTCAGCCGCGTGGCGGTCTCGCCGAGATTGTTCTTGCCCGACTGCAGCGCGAGCGCGAAGCCCTTCAGCTCTCCCCAGTGCTTGACGTATTTCCGGAACTGCTTGTCCGGGTCGCCGTCGGCTTCCACGATGATCTTCAGCTTGACCATGTCCTTGTAGACGGAGCCGGCGTATTTGAAGACCGCCTCGGCCAGCACCTTTTCCCAGTTCTCGGCGATGACGGCCGCATGGCCCTTCAGTTCCGCCCGCTGGGCGTCGGTCAGCGTCTCGCCGTTTGCGGCGGCGAGCAGCTTGCGGCCGTCCAGGAACGCTCTGGTGATCGTGTGCAGGTAGGAGGTGCTGTTGCCCTTGTCGTAGACCGAGGCGTCGAACCCGGCGGCGTAGTAGGCCGGGCCGAAGGCCATCTCGGTCTTGAGGTCCACCTTGCCGTCCTTGTTGTGGTCGGCGGCGGCGAAGCCTTCGTCGTCGCGCTTGGCGATGTTGTATACGTCCTTCGGCGTCAGCTTCAGCGTGTGCGCCGGCGCGCCGAAATAGCCGAACGCCTCGTCCCAGGCGTGCTCCTTGCCGGTATAGGCCGCGCCCTTCTTGTAGGGCTTGTCGTTCGGCTTCTTGTCGGGGCCGAGATACTCGTCCAGATAGCCGTCCACGGCCTGGTTGTAGAACACCGCGCCCATGATGAACTTGGAGATCAGCTGCGGATAGTCGTAGCCGTTTTTCGCGTCGAACCCCTTGTCGGCCATCGAGGCCTTGTCGATCCAGAGCGAGACGAGCTCGGCCCCCGTCATGCCGTTCGGCATGCCGGCGACGGCCGCCTTGTAGGTCTTGCCTGCGAGATTCTTGCCCTTGCTGATGTCGTCGACGCCGGTCTGGGAGATCGCGAACGCCCCTTTCGTCGTCGGCGCGAGAATCTTGCGGCCTTCGTCCTTGCCCTCGAAATAGGCTGTCATCGTGGCCTTCAGCTCGGCGTTCTCCTCGCCGTTCCCGGACCCGGCGAGTTTCTTCAGCGAGTCCTGGAGGGCATGGCGGGCGATCTGGCCGGTATAGGAGACGGATGTGGTCTTCTTGCCGTCATAGCCTTTGACGGTCACCGGGAAGTCGGCATAGACCATGTCGTCCGCCATCGCGGTTCCGGAAAGCAGCGCCAGCGCGACCGCCGCCGCTCCGGAGGTGAGGGTTCTGGTCATCGTAAGTCCTCGCGTCTTGAATGGCTTGCATCTGTTGAAATTGATACACATTCTCAAGAGAGTCAATGCGAATGAAAAACATTCTCAATTGCATTGGCCGACCGCCGGCCCGCCGGGCTAGACAGGGTGTCCGAGCTGCTCCCGGAGCGTCTTGCGCCTGATTTCGGCGACGGCGCCGCGCGGCAGGTTGCCGAGCTGGAAGGGGCCGTAGGCGATGCGGATCAGGCGGTTCACCGGGTGGCCCAGATGCTCCAGCACGCGGCGGACCTCGCGGTTGCGCCCCTCGGCGAGCGCGACGGTGAGCCAGGCATTGCCGCCGCGCTGTTCGTCGAGGCTGGCGGTAATCGGCCCGTAGCGCCAGCCGTCGATCTCCGCGCCCCCGGCGAGCCGGGCGAGGCGCCCTTCATCGACCCGGCCCCGCACCCGCGCCCGGTAGCGGCGCACCCAGCCGCGCGACGGCAGTTCGAGCTCGCGGGCGAGCGCGCCGTCATTCGTCAGCAGCAGCAGGCCCTCCGAGGCGAGGTCGAGCCGCCCGACGCTCACCACGCGCGGCAGGTGCGCGGGCAGGCTCTCGAACACGGTCGGGCGCCCCTCGGGGTCGCGGTCGGTCGTCAGCAGGCCGGCGGGCTTGTGATAGCGCCAGAGTCGCGCCGGCTCCGGCTCGGCGAGCGGCGCGCCGTCCACCTCGATGCGGTCCTGCGGGCCGACATTGACCGCCGGGTCGCGCAGCGTCCGCCCGTTCAGGCTGACGCGCCCGGCGAGGATGCGCCGCTCGGCCTCGCGCCGCGAGCAGACGCCGGCCCGCGCGATGCGTTTCGCGATCCGCTCGCCGCCGTCCCCGCTCACGGCATGGCGTCGCGCGCCGCTTCCACGAAGGCCCCGACGATGCGCGCGTCGCCGGGGTCGATATGGAACTCCGGGTGCCACTGCACGCCGAGGCAGAAGCGGTAGCCGGGCGCCTCGATGCCCTCGATCAC